>CAZZVZ010000398.1:0-3610 GCA_964657655.1 Gammaproteobacteria bacterium
ACCGGTTCCTGTCGTGACGCGACAGCCGCTCGACGTCTCCGGCCCAGCCACGCCGAGCAGAGGGTCCAGCCCGGAAGACTCTCTTCCTGCATCACTGTTTCGTATCGTGGCCAGGAATCCGCTGGCAAGTGCCGGGGTGCTATTGCTGCTGGTAGGCGTGGGCTTTCTGTTCGCGCTCCTTGCGGCGCGCAACATCCTGTCTCCCATCGTTCGCGTCGGATTGATCGCAGTCAGTGGAGCCGCGCTCTTCGGCCTTGGACTTCGTCTCGAGAAAAAGAATTCGGCCGTTGCATTCAATCTTCAGGGCGGCGCCCTTGCGGTCGAGTTCCTGTCCGGGCTTTGGGCATACACGGGCTACCACCTTCTCGATGCCACCGAGGCGTTTTTTGTACTCGGTGCCATCTCGACCCTGGCCTACCTATGGGCCGCATTCAAGAAGGGTTTGGCGTTTGCGTTCATCGGCCTGATTGGTGCGCTGGCAACTCCGGTCGTGACTTCGACTGGTCATGGCGAATTCTCAAGCCTGGTGCTGTACTGCCTATGGATCGCGTCGCTGACCATCTGCACGGCTGGCTATCTGCGCTCGGCCAGCCTGGCACCCACGGCTTTGCTCGGCATGACTGTCCTGCTGGCTGTCGCGCTCGGCGGCAATCATGGTGATGCCCAGTTCATCGTCGTGGGTTGCAGCATCATGGCGCTCGCATTTTCAGGGGCCGGCTATGTGTGGGCACGCAATGACACAGTGCCAAGCGACGCATTGCGCGCGTCGGTCGTATCACTGCTGCTGTTCCCGGCCCTCGTGATGGCAAGCTTCATTGCGGTTGCAACCCGTATTGAACTGGCCGACAGCGCACTCCTCGCCGGTGTCATCAGTGTTCTCCTGCTGATAGGTGCTTGGTTCAAATCGGATCAATGGCGTGTCTGGCTGATCATGATCGGCAGCATGCTGGGCTTCGTGGCCATCGCCTTACACCTGCATGGCGCCGGTCAGAGCGTAGTGCTGGCCGCTGGCGCTCTTGGGCTCTTCGGTGTGGCAAATGCCCTGAAGACTGCTGCCGTTCGAGTCGCTGCCGCGTGCTACTGGGCAGTCTCAAGCGTGGTGGCGCTTGACGTGTTGTCGAGGGGACATGCTGCGCCGATCTACGTCGCTGCAGCAGTTGCGCTTCTTGCGGCACACCTGGAGCGCGGTAGCGTGATGAGCGTGGTGCTGTTGCTGGCCGCACCCCTCTTGGCAGGTGCTGGCGTCATGCATGCGTTTGACGGCTCGGCAGGTCACGTGCTGGTGTTCATGCTGCTCTGGACTGTGGCTGCAGCAGTTGCTGGAGCAGCGCTCAGCTGGCCTCAGCTGCGCTACAGCGCGCTGTGGCTTCTTCCTGCCGGTGCTGCGCTGATGATTTCGCCCGAGTGGACAGACGGCGTGGCACTTTGGACATTGCGCGAGGCAGCGCTGGCCGCGTGGCTCGCATCGAGTACTTTTCTAGTGCACGCTGTCCATCACAAGGCGGCCGGAGAAAGGCCATCCACCTACCTCTGGGCGAGTCAGCTGATTGCTGCATGCGTCTCGATCGAAGTGGCACGGATGTGTGGTCCGCTTGGCTTTGGGCACAAGGAATCGATCTTTGCGGCGCTGGCGCTCGTGTGGGCCGTCAGCGCTTTTCTGGTCTCGCGACTCGAACACTCCGAGCAACGCGCCGTGGTCACCGACGGGGCGGCTGCAGTCGCGCTGCTCTTTGCCATGCTCTCGATCGTAGTGACGCGCTTTAGCGCATACGATGAGCTACTGATGATCGCCGGGCTTGCGATGGTGATTGACCTCTATCGACGCAGACACCTCACCAGTTCCTGGCTCAACCTGACGTTGCTCACCGGTGTCGCGCTGCTGGCGGGGGCAGGTGCAATGCTGCAGTTCGTCGGTGCTCGCGAAGGCCTTGATCAGATGGTCATGATGCTTCTGTTTGATGAGCGCATGCAGTCGACGGTCTCAGTTCTTTGGGCATCGTCTGGCCTGGTGATCGTGGCAAGCGGTTCGAGCCGCAAAGCACGCGATGTCTGGATGCTCGGGGCTGCGAGTCTTGCGGCGCTGGTGGTCAAGATGTTTGTCGTCGACCTGGCTTCACTTATCCTGCCGACCAAGGTCGGCACGTTCATGGTGGTCGGAATGTTGTTCATCGCGCTTGGCTACTTCTGCCCGTTGCCTGAGAGCGCTTCGCGCGCCAGCCCTGCAAGGCCGGTCGAACCCTAGATCGTGCATCGCAGCAGGTTGGCAAGGTGCCAGCCTGCCGTCGGGCAATCAAAGTCGCCTCAATATGTGAACAACAGGCGGCAGAGGTAAAATGTCGTCTTCGCAATGAATCGGCGCCGAAGCCTGTACGGCGCTCTAGCCATGGCCACCCCCGCATCGTCTGTCAAGCCCGCCCTCGGCGCATCCTCGGTAGAGCAAACCGGTTTTGGAGTGCTGGGAGCGCTTAGCTTCTCGCATTTCCTCAATGACATGATGCAGTCGCTGATTCTCGCGATCTATCCACTGCTCAAGGCCAGCTTCTCGCTCAGCTTCACCCAGATTGGCCTTATCACGTTGACCTACCAGATCACCGCGTCGCTGCTGCAGCCGGTGGTTGGCATCTACACCGATCGCCATCCCAAGCCTTACTCCCTGTCGGTGGGGATGGGATTCACCCTTCTCGGCTTGCTGCTGCTCGCGGTTGCGCCCAGTTTCGAGGTGGTTCTGTTTGCCGCCGCTCTGGTCGGCACCGGCTCTTCCATCTTTCATCCCGAATCATCGCGCGTGGCGCGCATGGCATCTGGCGGACGGCACGGTCTCGCGCAATCGGTGTTTCAGGTGGGTGGCAACGCCGGCTCGGCGGCCGGCCCGCTGATCGCTGCCTGGATCATCATTCCGCACGGCCAGCGCAGCATTGGCTTTTTCTCGCTGGCCGCGTTGCTCGCCATGATCGTGCTGTTCTTTGTCGGTAACTGGTACAAGGCTAATCGCAGCGCTTATCAGAAGAAGGCGGTATCGAAGACCGTCGCGTCGGTACCGCATCGGCGCCGCGTGACTGCCATCGGCATTTTGCTGATGCTGATCTTCTCGAAGTATTTCTATCTGGCCAGTATCAACAGTTACCTGACGTTCTACCTGATCGACAAGTTCCAGCTGCCGGTGCAGTCGGCCCAGATGTACCTGTTCGTGTTTCTTTTCTCGGTGGCCGCCGGCACGCTGATGGGTGGCCCGCTGGGTGACAAGATCGGCCGCAAGTATGTGATCTGGGGATCGATTCTCGGCGTCGCGCCATTCACCATGCTGCTGCCTTATGCCAATCTGTTCTGGACGGGCGTTCTGGTGGTCGTGATCGGTCTCATCATCGCGTCGGCCTTCGCGGCAATTCTGGTGTATGCCCAGGAACTGATCCCGGGTAACGTCGGCATGGTGTCTGGCCTCTTCTTCGGTTTTGCCTTCGGTATGGGCGGTCTCGGCGCCGCGGTGCTGGGCAGGCTCGCCGATGCGACCAGCGTCGAATTCGTCTATCACGTGTGTGCCTACCTGCCCTTCATCGGTCTGCTGGCGGTGTTCCTGCCCGACATGGATAGCGCGCGCAAGCGTGCCGCGCTG
>CAZZVZ010000399.1:0-3607 GCA_964657655.1 Gammaproteobacteria bacterium
GCGAGTGACCGCGAGGCGGAACCCGGTTGGATGAATTTTTTGTCCCATCGTGACTCCTTAATCGCCGACTGTCACAGCGATGTGACAGGTCTGCTTTTCAATCTGGTTGCCACGACCCTTGGCGCGCGCAGTGAAGCGACGCAGCGAAGCGGCCTTGTCGACCGTAATGGTCATGACGCGCAACTCGTCGATGTCGGCGCCGTCGTTGTGCTCGGCATTGGCAATCGCCGATTCGAGCACCTTCTTGATGATGACGGCACCCTTCTTCGGGCTGAAGGTCAGGATATTGAGCGCGGCGTCGACTTTCTTGCCGCGAATCAGATCGGCAACCAGTCGGCCCTTTTGGGCCGACAGGCGCACGCCACGCAGTTTGGCTGAAGTTTCCATGGCGGTTCCTATTTCTTAGCCTTCTTGTCGGCCGCGTGACCCTTGAACGTACGGGTCAGCGCGAATTCGCCGAGCTTGTGGCCAACCATGTTTTCCGAGATATACACGGGCACATGTTGTCTGCCGTTATGCACGGCAATCGTCAGGCCAACAAAATCCGGCATCACGGTAGAGCGACGTGACCAGGTCTTGATGGGACGCTTGTCGCCGGTCGCCTTGATGGTGTCGACCTTCTTGACCAGATGGGCGTCGACGAACGGACCCTTTTTAATCGAACGTGTCATTGTCAGCCTCTATTTCTGATACCGGCGTTGCACGATCATGCTGGTCGTGCGCTTGTTGCGACGGGTACGGTATCCCTTGGTCTTGGTGCCCCACGGACTGACCGGGTCGCGGCCAGCTGCAGTCTTGCCTTCACCACCACCGTGCGGGTGATCGACCGGGTTCATGGCAACGCCACGCACCGTCGGACGAATACCGCGCCAGCGCATTGCGCCGGCCTTACCGATCTGGCGCAGGCTGTGTTCTTCATTGCCCACTTCGCCGATCGTGGCACGGCACTCGATGTGCACCTTGCGGATTTCACCCGAGCGCAGACGCACCTGGGCGTATGTGCCCTCGCGTGCCAGCAGCATCGCCGAGGTACCTGCCGAACGGGCCATCTGTGCACCCTTGCCTGGCAGCATCTCGATGCAATGCAAGGTGGTGCCAACCGGGATGTTGCGGATCGGCAGAGCGTTCCCCGCCTTGATCGGTGCTTCTGATCCAGACACCAGCGTGGTGCCAACCGTCACGCCCTTGGGCGCAATGATGTAGCGACGCTCGCCGTCCAGATAGCACAACAGGGCAATGTTGGCGGTACGGTTTGGATCGTATTCGAGGCGTTCAACCTTGGCCGGAATTCCGTCCTTGTTGCGCTTGAAATCGATCACGCGATACTGCTGCTTGTGGCCACCGCCGATGTGACGCGTCGTGATGTGGCCGTTATTGTTACGGCCGGCGGTCTTCGACTTCTTCTCGGTCAGGGCGTCGATTGGACGGCCCTTGTAGAGCGAAGGATTGACCACCTTGACGACGGCACGACGGCCGGGCGAGGTTGGTTTGACTTTGACGAGTGCCATGATTACTTGGCCTCCGCTTCGAAGTTGATTTCCTGGCCGGGCATCAGGCTGACAAAAGCCTTCTTGACGCTATTGCGGCGACCAGTGCTCTTGCCGTGGCGCTTGATCTTGCCCTTGGTGACGGCCATCTGCACCGACTCAACCTGGACCTTGAACAGCAGCTCGACTGCAGCCTTGACTTCTGGCTTGGTGGCGTTCGGTGCGACCTTGAACATCACCTGCTCGTTCTTCTCGGCGATGAAGGTGGCTTTTTCCGAAATGATCGGGGCCAGAAGGACCTGATACAGACGCTCTGTGCTGGGTTGTTTTGTGACGCTCATGCCAGCATCTCCTCGATCTTCGCGATCGCCGACTTGGTCACGATCACGTTCTTGTACTGCACCAGCGAAACCGGATCAGCGTGGCGCGGCTCAACCACCAGCACGCCTTGCAGATTGCGCGACGCCAACAACATGTTTTCGTCGAGCGTGTCGGTGATCACCAGCACCGAGCTGCCAAGGCCGAAACCTTTCAGTTTGTCAGCCAGGAGTTTGGTCTTGGGTGCGTCAACGGCGAAGTTCTCAACCACCGACAAACGACCCTCACGAACCAGTTGCGACAGAATCGAGCAGACTCCGGCGCGATACATCTTCTTGTTCACCTTGTGGGTGAAATTCTCTTCGGGCAGATTCGGGAAGATCTTGCCGCCGCCGCGCCACAGAGGTGACGATGCCATACCAGCACGAGCGCGGCCGGTGCCCTTTTGGCGCCATGGCTTCTTGGTGCTCTTGGCAACCTCGCTGCGGCCCTTCTGGGCGCGGTTGCCGCTGCGTGCGTTGGCCTGATAGGCCACCACCAGCTGGTGAATCAGCGCTTCGTTGTAATCGCGCCCGAACACGGTGTCCGGTGCATCGACATGGCTCGACGATTGACCCTTGTCAGTCAGGAGCTTGATTTCCATAACTTAGGCTCCCTTCTTTGCGTGTGCCTTGACTGCCGGCACCACGACAACGCTGCCATTCTTGGCACCCGGTACTGCGCCCTTGACGAGCAGCAGACCACGTTCAGCATCAACCCTTGCCACTTCCAGGTTCTGCACCGTGCGCGTGACATCACCAAGGTGACCGGTCATGCGCTTGCCGGGGAACACGCGGCCCGGATCCTGAGCCATACCGATCGAGCCCGGTACGTTGTGGGAACGCGAGTTACCGTGCGAGGCACGGTTCGACGAGAAGTGGTGGCGCTTGATGACCCCGGCGTAGCCCTTGCCGATGGTGACGCCTTGAACGTCAACCTTCTGGCCGGCCGCAAACAGGGATTCGACGGTGACGACGCTGCCGGGCGAAAACTCGCCGGCCTTCGCCGCATCGATGCGGAATTCTTTCAGGATGGTACCGGCTTCGACACCCGCCTTGGCGAGGTGGCCCGCGACCGCTTTGGTCACGCGCGAAGCGCGCCGGCTGCCGAAGGTGACCTGAACCGAGCTGTAGCCATCGGTTTCAGGCGTCTTGATTTGGGTCACGCGGTTGTTCGACACGTCGAGCACGGTCACCGGGATGGAATCACCGTCGTCCGTGAAAATACGCGTCATGCCAACCTTGCGACCAACAAGGCCTAGACTCATTTTCTGCTCCGTTCCCGACTGCGATTGGTCGGGGCTGATAATGCCCAGTGCGTTTAGCTGCGGCCGGGCCATTGAAAAACTTGGAAAACCTACCCCGATCGACTGATTCGCCCAAAGGACGTGGATCGAGGAAAGCCCGCAACTATACCGGACTTCGTCCTCTGCTGTCAAAATCTTTTCGGGAAACGATGCGCTGGGCGGCGCTTTTTGGGGTCCGGCGTGCCTCGCCTGTTGCATCTGGCGAAGAGAGGGCGTGCAGCTGGGCTCCGCTCGCGCGCGCAACGCCTTTTCCCAAGAATGCAACGGCCGGCGCGAGAAGCGGCCAGCCGGGCAAAATTCCTTTCTATATCAGGCGCCTTGTATGCTGTAATTGCAGGCGATAAAGACCGAATCCGAAAGTAAGCCATGAAACTGACCGCGCTCCTGTCGTCCCTGCTGCTGGCCCTGGCCATGACGTCGCTGGTGCTAGGCGTCCTCGGCGGCGGGCAGAGCTGGG
>CAZZVZ010000400.1:0-3600 GCA_964657655.1 Gammaproteobacteria bacterium
CTCGGACTCAGTAAAGCGGGCCCATGCCTCAGCCTCGGGCTTCGTGTCGAAGGTACTAGATTTGGGCGGAAAGCCCTTCTTGCGGATCTGAGCGCGCCAGTACTTGCCGCGCTTGTTGATTGACGCCACTGCCATCCCCTAGTTAACTAGGAGCGATTGTTCGACTACGCCACTTTTGTGCCAATCACCAATTCTTTGAAAGGTGTCAAAGAAAAAAGCCCTAGCGAATCGTCGCTAAGGCTTTGATTGTCTGTGGCTCCCCGACCTGGACTCGAACCAGGGACCTGCGGATTAACAGTCCGTCGCTCTACCGGCTGAGCTATCGGGGAATGAAGCCTTAGATTCTAGCTTGCCGCGCTGATGCGCGTCAAACGATGCTGGCTCTTAGATGACTTTCTCAAGCGCTGCCTTCTCTCCAACGACGTGCGCGATCGCTCTAGCGACGTACTCGATATTCTTGTCGTTGAGTGATGCTACGCAGATGCGGCCTGTGCTGACCGCGTAGATTCCTGACTCGACCTGCAGATCTTCGACTTGGGAGGACGTCAGGCCCGAATACGAAAACATGCCGTTTTGGGCAGCGATGAAAGAGAAGTCTCTCCCGGGAATAAGTTCGTCCAACAGTGCCACCAGCCGCTCACGCATGCGCTTGATGCGCGTGCGCATCACAGCAAGTTCGCTTTCCCAGGTGGCGCGCATTTCTGGTGTATTCAGGACCATCGACACGATTGAAGCGCCGTGCGACGGCGGGCTCGAATAGTTGGTGCGAATGGTGCGCTTTAGCTGACTCAGCACACGGCTTGACTGGTCCTTGCCGCCGGTGACGACTGTCAGCGCGCCCACACGCTCGCCATACAGCGAGAACGACTTCGAAAAAGAACTGGCAACGAAGAAGTCGATGTCGTGCGCCACGAGTTTTCTGATGGCGGCCGCATCTTCGTAGATGCCAGCGCCAAAACCCTGGTAAGCAATATCAGCGAACGCGATCAGATCGCGCTCGACGATCACCTTGATGATTTCGTCCCACTGCGAGGCTGTCGGATCAACGCCAGTCGGGTTGTGGCAGCAGGCGTGCAGAACCACGATCGAGCGCGTCTTCAGGTTCTTCAGGTACGACAGCCAGGCGTCAAACTTGATGCCGTGGGTCGCCGCGTCATAGTAGGGATAAGAATGAACCTTGAAGCCGGCCGATTCGAACAGCGCACGGTGGTTCTCCCAGGACGGGTCGCTGATGTGAACCTCAGCATGGGGTTCAAGTTGACGCAAAAAGTCAGCGCCGATTTTGAGCGCACCGGTGCCACCCAAGCCCTGGATGGTGACCGCGCGGCTGTCAGCAATCAGTTCCGAGTCGTCGCCGAACAAAAGCTTCTGGACCGCAAGGTTGTAGCCGGGGATGCCGTCGATCGGAAGATATGAGCGCGCCGCGTTGAGCGCCATCTTGGCGGTCTCCGCCTGACGCACGGCTGCAAGCAGCGGCACCTTACCGTTTTCATCGCTGTAGACGCCCATGCCGAGATTGACCTTGCTGGGACGCTGATCGGCAGCAAATGCTTCGTTCAGGCCAAGGATTGGATCGCGCGGGGCGAGGGCGACTTCATCGAAAAGGTGCGCAGCCATGGTGATAGGTCAGCCGGGAAAAAGAGTAACGATTCAGGGAGTTAGGCGGGTCACTTGGAGCAGCGTTCAAGAGCTCGGTACATTTTGTAACGTATTGAATAGCAAGACGTTTTCAAAAAAGACTGGCTTTAAAAGCGGGGCTAGGGGATAATACTGGTCTCACTTGCGGCAATGCAACAAAGCGATACCTGCCCCAGGACAAGCGCGCGTCGAAGTGACTTGCAATGCCCCAATCCAGTGCCATCTGGATTCTATCATGTCAGCCAATCTATCTAGCCCCGCAACCGAACCCCAGCTGCTGAGTTTTCCGGGCAGCCCGTTCCAGCTGCACCAGCCGTTTCCACCGGCCGGTGACCAGCCGGAGGCGATCGCACAGCTGGTCGAAGGTGTCGAAGACGGTCTGGCGTTCCAGACCCTGCTCGGCGTGACCGGCTCGGGCAAGACCTACACCATGGCCAATGTGATCGCCCGTCTCGGACGACCGGCGCTGGTGCTGGCACCGAACAAGACCCTGGCGGCACAGCTGTACTCCGAATTTCGCGAGTTCTTCCCGAACAACGCGGTCGAGTACTTCGTCAGCTACTACGATTACTACCAGCCTGAGGCCTACGTGCCGCAGCGCGACCTGTTCATCGAGAAGGATTCGTCGATCAACGAGCACATCGAACAGATGCGCCTGTCGGCGACCAAGTCGATGCTCGAGCGGCGTGACTCGATTATCGTCGGCACCGTGTCGTGCATCTACGGTATCGGCAACCCGTCCGAATATCACAAGATGATCATGACGCTGCGCGTCAAGGACAAGGTCAGCCAGCGCGACGTGATCGCGCGTCTGATCCACATGCAGTACAAGAGGAATGAAACCGACTTTGGCCGCGGCACGTTCCGCGTGCGCGGCGATGTGCTGGACATTTTCCCGGCCGAACATGCGGAACTCGCGATTCGCGTCGAGATGTTCGACGACGAGATCGAAAGCCTGCAGCTGTTCGATCCGCTGACCGGCCGCGTGCGTCAGAAGATCCCGCGTTTCACGGTCTATCCCGCATCGCACTACGTGACGCCACGCCAGACGGTCCTGACTGCCATCGAGACCATCAAGGAAGAGCTGCGCGACCGACTGGAGTTCTTCTACAAGGACAACAAGCTGGTCGAGGCACAGCGGCTCGAGCAGCGCACCCGCTTCGACCTTGAGATGCTGACCGAGATCGGTCACTGCAAGGGCATCGAGAACTATTCACGGCATCTGTCTGGCGCCAAGCCGGGCGATCCTCCACCAACGCTGGTCGACTATCTGCCAGACGACGCGATGGTGTTCCTGGACGAGAGCCACGTGCTGGTGGGCCAGCTGGGCGGCATGTACCGCGGCGACCGGGCGCGTAAAGAGAACCTGGTCGACTACGGCTTTCGGCTGCCTTCGGCATTGGACAACAGGCCGCTCAAGTTTGAAGAATTCGAACGCAAGATGCGCCAGGCGGTGTTCGTGTCGGCCACGCCTGCAAATTATGAGAACGAGCATGCAGGCCAGGTGGTCGAGCAGCTGGTGCGACCGACCGGCCTGATCGACCCGACTCTGGAAGTGCGCCCGGCGCGCTCACAGGTCGACGATGTGCTGTCGGAAATCAACAAGCGTGTGGCGGTCAATGAGCGCGTGCTGGTCACGACGCTGACCAAGCGCATGTCCGAGCAGTTGACGGACTACCTCGGTGAGCATGGCGTCAAGGTGCGTTACCTGCACTCGGACGTCGAGACGGTGGAGCGCGCGGAAATCATCCGCGACTTGCGTCTGGGCGTGTTCGACGTGCTGGTGGGAATCAACCTGCTGCGCGAAGGCCTTGATATTCCAGAGGTTTCTCTGGTCGCGATCCTCGACGCCGACAAGGAAGGATTCCTCAGAGCCGAGCGTTCGCTGATCCAGACCATCGGCCGCGCCGCGCGCAATTTGAACGGCATGGCCATCCTCTACGCCGACTCGATTACCGATTC
>CAZZVZ010000401.1:0-3598 GCA_964657655.1 Gammaproteobacteria bacterium
ACTGGGCGGTGATGGTCAGGTGACCCTCGGCAACGTGGTCGTCAAGGGCTCGGCGAGAAAGGTCAGGCGCCTTCACCAAAACAAGATTCTGGCCGGCTTCGCAGGCGGCACCGCCGACGCGTTCACGCTATTCGACCGCTTCGAAGCCAAGCTCGATAAACATCAGGGCAATCTGCTGCGCTCGGCAGTCGAACTCGCCAAGGACTGGCGCTCGGACCGGGTGCTGCGCCGCCTCGAGGCGATGCTGCTGGTCGCCGATCGCGAGTCGACCCTCATCATTACCGGCAACGGTGACGTGCTCGAACCGGAGGCGGGTATCGGCGCCATCGGATCAGGCGGCACGTTTGCCCAGTCGGCTGCCATTGCCCTCATCGAAAACACGGAGCTGAGTCCTGCCGAAGTGGTGAAGAAGTCGCTCACCATCGCCGGCAACCTTTGCATCTACACCAACCAGTCTCACATCATCGAGACGCTCGACTAAGCCACAAGGCTTGGTTCGACATCACAAGGGTATACATGACTCCCTCTGAAATCGTCGCAGAACTGGACAAACACATCGTCGGCCAGGACAAGGCCAAGCGTGCCGTCGCGGTCGCGCTGCGCAACCGCTGGAGGCGCCAGCAGGTCGACGAACCGCTGCGCCATGAAATCACGCCCAAGAACATTCTCATGATCGGCCCGACCGGGGTTGGCAAGACCGAAATCGCGCGCCGGCTGGCCAAGCTCGCCGACGCTCCTTTCATCAAGGTCGAGGCGACCAAGTTCACCGAAGTCGGCTACGTCGGTCGCGACGTCGAGACCATCATCCGCGATCTGGTCGAGACCGCGGTCAAGGAAGCGCGCGAGGCAGAAGCCGGCAAGGTGCGCGAGAAGGCGGCCGATGCGGCTGAAGAGCGGGTGCTCGATGCGCTCCTGCCGCCGCCGCGCGACATCGGCTTTACGCCACGCGCGACCGACGAGGATCCCAACAGCACGCGCCAGAAGTTTCGCAAGAAGCTGCGCGAGGGCGAACTGAACGACAAGGAGATCGAGCTCGAGCTGTCGCAGGCATCGCCTGCCATGGAGTTCATCGCACCACCTGGCATGGAAGAGATGACTGAGCAATTGCGCTCGATGTTTCAGAACGCAGGCGGCCAGGGCGGCCGCAAGAAGGCACGCAAGCTCAAGGTGTCAGAGGCGCTGCGTCTGGTGACCGATGAGGAAGCGGCCAAGCTCGTCAACGACGAAGAGCTCAAGTCACGCGCCCTGAAGAATGTCGAACAGAACGGCATCGTGTTTCTCGATGAGGTCGACAAGATCGCATCGCGCCAGGAATATGGTGGCGCTGATGTGTCACGCCAGGGCGTGCAGCGTGATCTGCTGCCACTGGTCGAAGGCACCACCGTGTCGACCAAATATGGCATGGTCAAGACCGATCACATTCTTTTCATCGCGTCTGGCGCTTTTCACCTGGCCAAGCCAAGTGATCTGATCCCTGAACTCCAGGGACGTTTTCCGATCCGGGTCGAACTCGATTCACTGTCGGTCTCTGACTTCGAGAAGATTCTGACCAACACCGACGCAGCGCTGACCAAGCAGTATCTGGCGCTGATGGATACCGAACAGGTGCATCTCGATTTCAGGCCGGATGGCATTACCCGTCTCGCCGAGATCGCCTTTGCCGTCAACGAGAAAACCGAGAACATCGGTGCACGGCGTCTTTACACCGTGATGGAACGCTTGCTGGAAGAACTGTCTTACGAAGCAACCACCTTTGCCGGACAGCACATCACCATCGATGCCGACTATGTCGATCAACGTCTGGGTGAGTTGTCGGAAAGTGAAGATCTCGCGCGCTACGTCCTTTAGCGCGACGAGTCAGCCGGGCGAGGGCGCTCGACCGCCATTTTTTTAGCGGCCCTGGCACACGCACCGACCGGCACCGGCGCGAGCCTCAGCGCGGCTTGTGCTTGGCGCGCGCGAATGCCATGTCGTAGATGGCATTGGGCATCAGCCGCAACAGCTTTGCCACCACGCCCATCTGCCAGGGGATGACGCGATAGCTGTCGCCGCGATCGATGGCGCGCTTCGCCAGCATGGCAAAACGCTCGACCGGCATCAGGAACGGCATGGAATAGGGGTTGCCGCTGGTCATCGGGGTCTCGATGAAGCCAGGCGCAATGGTCACCACGCGGATGTTGCTGCTGCGCAGTTCGACGCGCAGACTTTCGGCCATTGCGATCACCGCCGCCTTGGATGCGCTGTAGGCTGCCGAGCCCGGCAGACCACGGATGCCGGCAACGCTTGCAATGGCAACCAGGCGCGCCGCCGGGCGCGCACGCATGGCCTTGATAAAGGGTGCGAAGGTCGCTGCTGTGGCCGACACGTTGGTGGCGAGAATTTCGTCGATGACAGCGAGATCTTGCGGATATTCGATGCGCACGCCGCGCGAGATGCCGGCATTGGCGATCACGACATCTGGCGTTCCGGCGTGTGCCATGAAGGCCTCGGCGGCGGCTGCCAGCTGCGCCCGATCCGTGACGTCGACACGATAGGCGACATGCGCTGCACCGTGCGCTGCGGGAAGGGCGTCACGCACTGCATCAAGCGCTTCCTGGCGCCGCGCAACCAGGCCTACGGTGGCGCCGCTTTTCGCGTAGACCTCGGCCAGTGCCGCACCGATGCCAGCTGAAGCGCCGGTGATGAAAACCTTCATGACCGGCGCGCCGGCTACTTGGCGTGCCGCTCCTGCGCCACCAGAAAGTCGATCGTCGACAGTGCGCCGGCGCTGCCGAGCACGGTGTACTTGCCGTTCACACTCAAGGTCGGGACACTGCTGACACCGTAGATATTGGCGACGCTGGTTGCACGCCGGGCATCGTTTTGTACCGAGAAAGAGTTGTACAGCTCGAGATATTTTTTCTTGTCGATGCCATTCTGCCCGGCCCATTGGGCCTGCGCTTCGCCGGTATCCATCGGTGTCTTGGCCACGTGGATGGCGTAGAACACCTTGGAGCGCAGCGACTCCTCCTTGCCCAGCACCTTGAGCGTGTAGAACAGCCGCTGATAGGGGACCTGATTGTCGTAGAACGCGATCGGCACATAGTTGACGACCACATCAGCGGGCTGCTTCTTGATCCAGTCGTTCAAAATCGGATCGAAGTCGTTGCAATGCGGGCACCAGAAGCCGAAGAACTCGGTCACCTCGATTTTGCCTGGGTGTTCGGTCGGTTGCGGCGGTGTGACGCGGGTGTAATCAGTACCTTCGATCGGCGCTGCCCACGCAGCGAGCGGCGTGAAGGCAGCGGCGACGAGGCCGGCGGCACCAGTGGCACTCGCCAGCAGCAGTTCACGACGTGACAGGGACGCTTTGATATTCATGGTGGGAATCGAGTCTCGCTTTTGGTGTTGGTTAGAGTGCCACAGCCGCTGGACGTTCGCTATTTGGCCTGCGGCACGATACTCGCGTCGATGCCGTTCTCGGCCAGGCGCGAGCGCACCCGGTTCAGGTCGTCGATATGCGAGTAAGGACCAAGACGTACGCGGTACACGGTCGCACCGCTGCCCGTCGATGGCGCCACGATGGCCTCGAAACCAAGCAGCGCGAGCTTGGCTTTCA
>CAZZVZ010000402.1:0-961 GCA_964657655.1 Gammaproteobacteria bacterium
CGCGACGCGGCCCTGTCGAGTGCGCGCCAGCGCCTGCTGCAGGATGCGCGCGTGGTCGCGCTGGCTGCCCAGGCGGCGCGCACAGCCCACGAACTGGGCACACCGCTGTCCTCGATCGCGGTGTCTGCCGGCGAACTGAGTGCTGCTCTCGCGAGCGATCCACTGCTGGAACGCTACCGGCCCGACATCACCACCATCGAGTCGCAGCTCGATGCCTGCCGGCGCGCGCTGTACGGCCTGAAGGAAGAAAGCCCGCTCGACGAGCACGACGTCGTGTCGTTGAACGAGTGGCTGCCGCAGTTTTTCTACCAGTGGCGCCTGTCGCACCCGGCCACCAGGCTCGAGGCACGGCTGGTGGTGGAAGACACGGCCTGCGAAGGCGCGGTGCTGCTGGGCCAGGTCCTTACCATCGTGCTCGATAATGCCGCACGCGCCAGTGAGGCGGTACAGCTCGAGGCGGTGGCTGCCAACCGCCTGCTCACGGTCACCATTGACGACCACGGCGAGGGCCTGCCTGCGGGGCTGCTCGACGCGATCGGTTCAGCGCCGGTGACCAGCCGCTCAGGCGGGCGCGGCTGGGGACTGTTTCTGGCGTTTACCGCCGTCGAGGCGCGCGCCGGCAAGATTCGCCTGACCGGGCGCCCCGAAGGCGGCACGCGCGTGGTGGTCCAATGGCCGCTTCCGCCCGGCCAACATGCAGATGAACAACCAAGCAATTTATTGACTGAATTCAAATGACACAAAAACGCAATTTCCTCATCATCGATGACGATTCTATTTTTGCCACCACCTTGTCGCGCAGTCTGGAGCGACGCGGATTCGAGGTGGTACTGGCAGAAGACGGCCGCGCCGCACTGGCACTCGCTGGCAGTGCGCGCTTCGCGGGCATCACCGTCGACCTGCATCTGGATCGCGAGTCAGGCCTCAAGCTGATCGAGCCACTGCGTGAACTGCAGCCCTC
>CAZZVZ010000402.1:971-3591 GCA_964657655.1 Gammaproteobacteria bacterium
GTCCTGACCGGCTACGCCAGCATTGCAACGGCGGTTGCCGCCGTGAAGCTCGGCGCTGACGACTATCTTGCCAAGCCCGCCAATACGGTTGCCATTCTGTCGGCCATGAAGCTTGCCGCCGATATCGACTGGAACGCAGGCGACCCCGAGGCGGTGGAAGTGCCCGAACAGGTGCTGTCGGTGGCGCGCCTTGAATGGGAACACATCCAGCGCGTGTTGAGCGAGTGTGAAGGCAATGTCTCGGAGGCGGCGCGCCGTCTGCACATGCATCGCCGCACCCTGCAAAGAAAACTCGCCAAGCATCCGGTGCGCCAGTAGCTCAAACACCAGCCGCGCGCGACAGCGTGCGCGCCATCATCTGCTCAGGCACTGAAGTAGTACACCCCACCCTCAAGCGTGCGCTTGACCATGCCTCGATACCAAAGGCAGTGCAGGTGGGCCAGCGCCTCGCCAAAGGCGAAGAACAGCTGATGCGAATCGAGCGGGCGCTTGAACATGACCGGCACCACATCCGCACTGGTGGTCGGCTTGGCGCGGCACAGTTCCATGACCTCGGCCAGACGTTCATCGTGGTGGCTGTCGAGCTGCGCGATGCGTTCGTGCATTTTCAAGAACGGCCGGCCGTGGGACGGCAGCACAAGGGTGTCGTCACCAAGCGGCCGGTAGCGCCTGATCGAATCAAGGAACTGCTGCACCGGATTGGCTTCCGGCTCGATCGCATGCACGCTGATGTTGGTCGAGATGCGCGGCAGCAACATGTCGCCGGAAATCAGCACCTGCAGAGCTTCGCTATAAAGACTGGCGTGTTCTGGTGAGTGGCCGTAACCGTCGATGATCTGCCAGCTGTGACCACCGATCATCACGACGTCCCCATCGGCAATGCGGTGAAACGAGGTCGGCATGCTCGGCACCATGTTGCTGAAATAGTTGGTGCGTTCGCGCATCCTGGCCAGGTGGGTCGGATCGGTCAGACCATGGGCTGCAAAGTGACGCGCCGTGCTCGGACCGTCGGTGCCCTCGAGGCCCGCCTGCAGCACCCGGCCCATGGTGTATTCACCGACCGTCATCCAAAGGGGCGCGCCAAAGCGCTCACCCAGCCAGGCGGCGTTGCCGATGTGGTCGGGATGGGTATGGGTGGCAATGATGCGCACCAGCGGCAGGCCCTCGAGCGCACGGGCAATGATCTCCTCCCACATGGTGCGCGTGGTTTCTGATGCGATGCCGCAATCAATCAGGGTGAAGCCGTCACGTCCTTCGAACCGGTCGCGCAGCAGCCACAAGTTGATATGATCAAGCGCGAACGGCAGCGGAAAACGGATCCAGTAGACACCGGGCGCCACTTCGAGCTTCTCGCCCGTGGCGGGAATGCGCTCTTCTAGCGGATAGGTCAGGCGGGCTTCGAGGGGGTTCAAGGTGGCTCCAGGAGGCTGCTCCCGGGGGCGAAAGCGGCTTAGAATTGACGTGCACGTCAATCATTTTACCGCTCGCGCCGCCAGCGCGCTTTTTATGCCCCGATTCAGCATCGCAGAGCTCGCCCGGGAATTCGACGTCACGCCGCGCGCCATCCGCTTCTACGAGGATGAAGGCCTGCTGGCGCCGGCGCGCGAAGGTGCCCAGGGGCGGGTTCGCGTCTACAGCCAGCGCGACCGCACACGCCTGAAGCTGACGCTGCGCGGCAAGCGTTTGGGTCTTTCGCTGTCGGAAATTCGCGAACTGGTCGACATGTATGAGTCGCCCAAGGACACGGTGGCGCAGCTGCAGCGCTTTCAGAGCGTCCTGGCGCGCCACCGCCAGACGCTCGAGCAGCAGCGTGAAGACATCGAAGTTGCCCTGGCCGAAGTCGCAAGCCACGAAGCGCAATGCCAGAAACTGCTGGCCGAGGGACCCGAGCGCGGCAAAGCCGAAAGGAAACCGACGGCGCGCGCCGCAAGGAAGCGTGCCATTCCCTAGATCAGCCTGCAACGGCACGGCTGATTGACGTTTACGTTAACGTCAATCAAAGCTATCATGGTGGCCCGCCCAAAAAGCCCGCAATCTCCCATGCTCAACACCGAAACCGAGAGCGCAGTCCGCGCAAGCTTTGCAGCCCAGGGTGCGATGACGGCGCTGGGCGCCGCGCTTGTCGAGCTCGACGCCGGGCGCTGTCTGCTCAAGATCGAACGGCATCCCGGTGCACTGCAGCAGCATGGCTACTTCCATGGCGGGGTGATTGGCGCTCTGGCCGACAGTGCGGCAGGCTATGCTGCCAATTCGATCCTGATGCCAGGCCAGGAGGTAGTGACCGCCGAATACAAGATCAATTTCCTGTCGCCCGCCACCGGCGAGGTTCTCTATGCAGAAGGGCAGGTGGTCCGTCCCGGGCGTAGTCTGGTGGTGGTGACGGTCGAGGTGTGGACTGAAATAAAGAAGAAGCGCAGCGACTGCGCGCTGGCGCAAATGACCATGTTCGCGATCGCCAGGCGCGAGCAGGCCGTCACGTCGTGAGCCGTGCATTTACCAAGAGGATCAGGAGATGAACGCATTACCAGGACTTAAATTCGACCTCGGTGAGGACATCGACCAGTCGACGCCGCCGGGTGGACGGTGTCACCGCAGCGCGGCCAACCCTCAACAGCACGTG
>CAZZVZ010000403.1:0-3576 GCA_964657655.1 Gammaproteobacteria bacterium
TAACTTCGTTTTTATTGCGCTTGCAGCAACCCTGCCGGTGGGCAGCGCCTTTGCTGATCCGGCCAGCCGCAACGTGCCGGTGGCAGGTATTACCGGACTCGACGTGCGCATTGGCGCTGACGTGTCGATCGTGCAGGGCGATCAGGAGACCTTGCTGCTGTCGAGCGATTCGTCGTTGGACGACATCAATGCCTTCGTCGCCAACGGCTCGCTGATCATCGAGCAGAGCAGCAAGTCGAGCAGCTTCTTTAGCCGTGCCTCCAAGGTCAACGTCAAGTTGACCGTCAAGACGCTCGAGAAACTCACCATCGAAGGGGGCGGCGACGTGATGGTCGGCCCGCTCAAGACGCCGCGCATGGAACTCAACATCTCCGGGTCTGCCAATGTGCGCCTCGCCGATCTCAAGAGCGACGCGCTCGAGATCATGGTCTCGGGTCGCGGCGATGTCACGGTCAGTGGCAGCACCACCGGAGTGGTGGTGCGCATTACAGGTTCGGGAGATGCACATCTGGCCCATCTCGAAAGTTCGGCCGCCAAGATCGTGATCTCGGGCAAGGGCAACGTCGACCTGGCGGTCAAGGACCGGCTCGACGCTCACATCAACGGCATGGGCAACGTGCACTACAGCGGCAATCCGCAGGTGACCCGCTCCATCTCTGGACTCGGCGATGTTTCGCCGATGAAATGAACAACGCGCCCTGAAGGCGCGTTGCAGTACATCAAGAGCTGCCTGGAAGCAGGCGCTCAGTCGGGCGCTCAGTCAGGCGCCGCCGCTATAGATCAGCCACAGTCTGGCGATGTCCTGTGTACCGTCGCCACCCTTGACGGTGCGCAGGATGTCGCGCCCCTTGGCCTTCTTGTTGGCCAGCACGTAGGCCTCGCCCAGGTGCAGCTTGGCATCTTCTGGGTGTGCCAGCTTGTCCTTCTGGATGCCCTGCTCCATCTGGGCAATGCCCGCGTCGAAGCTGCCGGCCAGCACCTTGCCAAAGCCCAGATTGACCATCAGGTCGCCAGTAGCAGCGCTTGCGGCTTCGCTGTCATGCTGCGGGCCGGTCGCCTTCGATTCGGCAATTTGCTTGTCGATCAGATCGTTGAGCCGTTTGGCCTTCTCCTGCGGCACGCCGGCGGCGAAGGCATTGGTCGACATGCCCTGCGTGATGGCTTTCTTGGCTTCGCCGGGATAACCTTCAGAAAGCGTGGTCTCGCCAAACTGTTCGAGATCCGGACCCTTGGTCAGGTTGCCGGTCAGGAACTGCAGGCGCAGGACGTCGAGTTCGAGGCGGCTGGAAAAACCGGAACGTCCGGTGGTGCGGTTGAGCAACTCGGCCCAGTAGTCTTTCTTCGGGTAGTAAGTGACCAGCCGCTCCATCGCGTTGGCGTAGTTGGTGGTATCACCAGCGTCGTGATAGCAGCGCGCCAGCAGCTGCAGATCGGTCTCGCTTGGCGCGCTGGCGCTGCCGACTTCGCGCTGCACACCGGCACAGTCCTTGGTCAGGTAATAGGTTTGTACCAGCAGCGCGCGCGCCTGCGGGTCGCTGCCACCGTCCTTGCGATAACGGTCGAGCCAGACCTGCGCCTGCTTGTAGTCGCCGGCCCGGTAGTAGCCGGTCGCAACAGCAAAGGTCATCGGCAGGCGCTCGGATGCGCTCAGGTGGCCTGACAGCGCGTCGAGGGAACTGGCCGCCGCGCCCATGTCACCTGCGCCTTGCGCTGCTGAAAAACGCATGCGCTCGACCAGCGTGGTTTCATACGCAGTCTTGCCGCCCACCGCTTCAGCCTCTTGCACCTTGCCAAGCGCTTCGCGGTAACGGCCGGACTTGATCAGGCTCGATGCTTCCTGCAGCGGCTTGCCGACCTCGGGTCGAACCGAATCAGCCGCGTAGACGGCGACAGGCAATTCCAGCGTCGAAATCGCCAGGGGCGCCAGAAGAGTTGCGGCGACAACACAGCCGCGCGAGAAGATGCGCTTCATTTTGACTACTCCGCAAACAAAAACCCCGCGAACGCGGGGCTAGAGAAGCTGTTCGTTGCCGACCACGACGAACTTGGTGAGGCCCTTGCGTTGTACTGCGGCCATCACTGCTGCGACGTACTTGTAGGCAACCAGTTTATTGGGATTCAGGTGGATTTCGGGCTGCACCGCTTCGGCTGCCGCTTCACTGAGCTTGCCTTCGAGCGCTGCCTTGTCCGGGATCGGCTGATCGTTCCAGCTCACGGTACCGTCGAAGTCTACGTTGATGTTGACGATCTCGGGCGGCGTGGTCTGCGGCGGGGGTGTTCCGATCGGCATGTTGAGATTGACCGAATGCAGCTGGATCGGAATGGTGATGATGAGCATGATGATGAGCACCAGCATCACGTCGATCAGCGGCGTGGTGTTGATGTCCATCATCACGTCCGGTTCGCCACCATCCCCTGAGGAGCCAACGTTCATTGCCATGGTGAGTCCTTAAGCCTTGGGTGGCGGTTCGGTGATGAAGCTGACATGAATGATGCCGGCGCGCTCGCACGCCATCATCACCTTGCCGGCATATTCCCAGCGTGCGTCCTGATCGCCGCGGATCTGTACTTCAGGCTGCGGATCATTGACAGAGACCGCCTTGAGCTGTGCCACCAGCTGCTCGACACTTGGAACCAGCCGCGTGCCCCAGTAGATGTCGCCATCCTTTGAGACCGACAGCTCGATGTTCTGCGGCTTGGTCTGACGCGCGACGTTGGTTTCCTTGGGCAGCGTCAACGGCACTGTCTGGGTCACCACCGGGATCGTGATCAAGAAGATGATCAGGAGCACCAGCATCACGTCGACCAGCGGCGTGGTGTTGATGGTCGAGTTGAGTTCTTCCTCGCCTTCTGCCGAACCAACGTTCATCGCCATGATTTACACCCGGCGCGCGCCTGCGCCCAGAATCACCGAATGCAGGTCGGAACCAAAGGCACGGACACGTTCCATGGCCGACTTGTTGCGACGGACCAGGAAGTTGTAGCCGAGCACGGCCGGAACAGCCACGGCCAGGCCGAAGGCGGTCATGATCAGTGCCTCACCGACCGGGCCTGCCACCTTGTCGATGGACGCCTGTCCTGCGATACCGATTGCAGTCAGCGCATGGTAGATACCCCAAACGGTACCGAACAGGCCGACGAACGGAGCGGTCGAGCCCACGGTGGCGAGGAACGCCAAGCCGTCTTGCAGGCGGTTGGCGATGTTTTCCTGGGCGCGCTGGATCGACATCGTGACCCACTCGTTCAGATCGATGCCGCCGCGCAGACCCTCATGGCGCTCGGTCGCTTGCAAAGCCGAACCCGAGATAAAGCGGAACGGACTGTCTTGCTTCAGTTCTTCGGTGCCGGCCTGGACGCTCGAGGCATTCCAGAAATTCTTGTCGGCCTCGCGTGCCTGCGAGTTGAGCTTGAACTGCTCGAAGAACTTGGTGACCATGATGTACCAGCTGCCCATCGACATGATGACCAGGATGATCAAGGTGGTGCGCGCAACAAAGTCACCGTTGCGCCACAGTGCGTCAAGACCGTAGGGGTTCTGGACGGTTTCTTTCTCGCCGGTATCGGCCATCGCAGCAG
>CAZZVZ010000404.1:0-3571 GCA_964657655.1 Gammaproteobacteria bacterium
ACGCTCAGCGTCGGTCATACCACTGTGCATGGCGGCCACGCGCCGCTCTCCAAAACGCTGCTTGAGGAGCAGTTCCAGGGGTGGGGCCAGATTGATCTCGGGGACCAGCACCAGCGCCTGGCGGCCGAGGTTCAAAACCACGTCGAGGGCATCGAGGTAGACCTCGGTCTTGCCGCTGCCTGTAATGCCGTGCAGCAGAAAGGGTGCATACGAGCGTGTGCCCAGTGCGGCGCGCAGCGCCTGTGCAGCACGCTGCTGCTCGGGGTTGAGCAGCGGTGCGTGGGCCAGCTGCTCGTCACTACGCGTGTGCTGCTCGGCGAGCCTTGTCAGCAGCAGATCCATCGAGCGGGATTTGAGCTTGCCGGCCTTGTTGCGCCGGTAACCGGCAGCACGGCGCAGCAGCGCCGGCAGCGCCGGCAGGGCGACCTCGCCGATGCTGCGCTGGTAGTACTGGGCCGCAAAGCGCACCAGCTCGAACCAGTTCTGATCGAGCGGCGCGATGTCGTCGAGCACCTCCTCGACATCGCGCAGCTTGGCCGGATCGATATTGCTGTCCTGCGCGAAACCGACCACCAGACCGACGCTGCGGGTGCGGCCGAACGGGACGATGACGCGCTGGCCGAGCACCACCGGCAGGCTGCAGCGGTAGTCAAACAGCACGTCCAGGCTCTCCGAGGCGCCGCCGGGCGCTGCTATATAAGAGGGCAGATCGAGCGCGATCTTGACGGTCGCGCACGGCACAGCCAGGTGCTCGGGGTTCACGTCGATTTCCAGCGGCACGTGCTAAGTACCTGTGCCGTTGGTGCTTTTTGGCTGTGCACAAATGCTGTGGACAACTTTGTGAAGAACACCCAAGAGCATGCCGTAAATACCTGTCGTATAGGGCTTTTTGTCAAATTGCCGAAACATTAGGCAATTGCAATTGTTAATTGAATCAACCACTTACAGACAGTGTGATAGAAGCGTTGCTTGTAATGTCAAGAACAGCGCTCCACCCCAATCGTGTGTATAAGTCAAGTGCAGTAGAAAGCAAGCGCCGACGCGGGGTGCAGTGCGCAAACCGCTTAACGGCGCGGCTTTGCGGGCGAAATTGGCCCAAAAACCGCGTCACTTCTGGACTTTGTGAAATTCCGTACTGAAGCGATGCACCGCATCGATCGCCACGGTGACTGACTCAGGCGCCGTGAACTGCGAGATGCCATGACCCAGATTGAACACATGACCTGCGCCTTCGGTCACAGCCCCGAACGACTCAAGTGTGGCACGTACCTCATCTTCGATCTGCTCGGGCGCCGCGAACAGTGCCTGGGGATCGAGGTTGCCCTGCAAGGCACAAGCATCGCGGATACGAACACGCGCGGCCGCCAGATTGACGGTCCAGTCGACCCCGAGCGCATCGGCGCCGATGCCGGTCATCTGCTCGAGCCACTGGCCGCCGCCCTTGGTGAACACGATGCGCGGAATGCGGCGCCCCTCGTGCTCGCGCATCACGCCAGCCAGCACGCGCTGCATCGGTGCCAGCGAAAAACGCTGATAGGCACGGTCCGCCAGCGCGCCGCCCCAGGTATCGAACATCATCACGGCGTCGGCCCCTGCGTCGATCTGGGCGTTGAGGTAGCCGATCAGCGATGCGACATTTTTTTGCAGCACCTGCTCGAGCAGCTCGGGCGCGCGGTACAGCATGCTCTTGATGATCGAGAAATCCTTCGACGCTGCACCCTCGATCATGTAGCAGGCGAGTGTGAACGGGCTGCCGCAAAAGCCGATCAGTGGCACCCGACCGGCCAGCGCAGTGCGGATCTCGCTGACCGCGTCGAACACGTAGCGCAGCCGCTCAAGCGGCGCTTCGGGCAGCGCATCGACATCTGCCTGACTGCGTACCGGGTGGGCGAAGCGCGGTCCTTCGCCTTCCACAAAGCGAAGACCAAGTCCCATCGCGTCAGGAACGGTCAGGATGTCAGAAAAAAGGATCGCCGCATCGAGCCGGTAGCGCTCGAGCGGCTGCAGCGTGACTTCCGTTGCCAGCGCCGGACTCTGGGCCAGCGCCATGAATGAGCCGGCGCGCTGGCGCGTGGCGCGGTACTCAGGAAGATAGCGCCCGGCCTGGCGCATCAGCCAGACCGGCGTGTAAGGCACCGGCTGGCGCAGCAGGGCGCGCAGCAGAACATCGTTTTTCAGTGGAAGCACGAGAGGGGCTGCAAGAAGGCCGGTCACCCGGCAACGGCGCATTCTAGCGCGCCGCCCCGGAGCTCAGCTTACGCTGCGACTGCACTCGCGCTGGAAGCGCCGGGCAGATCGCGCACCAGAAGGCAGATGCGCAGCGTGCGGCCCGCCAGGACTCCGGTCAGTGCCCCGTAAAGCGCGCCCAGCAGCACGCGCATCAAGAGCGGTTCGAGCAGTTCAGGATGCATGGCGTTCAGCACTCCGGCGGCATAGCGCGAGCCGAAAATCAGCAAGATGAGAAGGAGCGGTACCACGCTGCCCCTTTGCTGGGCGCTGCGGCGCTCGCCGAACACCATACTTCTCGAGACGCTCACATAGCCAGCAGCGGCGCCCAGCGCGACTGCAGCCAGCCACGTCAGCATCGGCCAGGGGGTGTCACCGCCGCGCGTCAATCGCGAAAATGACGAAGACCCAGGTCGGGGTATTGGTAATGATTTGCATGATCATGGCGAGCCTCCTGATGCGTCTGGTGATGGGTAGTGAGGCCAGTGTGCCGGCGTTCACCGGACCCATACGGAGGATGCGACGAGCTGTCGGAAAACCTGCGTGAGCGGTCGCTGTCTATCGCGAGGGGTGGCGATGCGCCAGGGTCGCTTTGCTCTGACGGCGCCGGCGCAATGACAAAGGGCAGCCGAAGCTGCCCTCATCAACCGCTACAAGATAGTGAGTCCTAACGTTTCTTTCTGAGCATCTGGATTGCAGCCAGCTGCGCGTTCAGGATTGCGATCTCGGCCGTGGCCTTGGCAATGTCGAATTCGCCCGAACGATTGTTGAGTGCTTCTTCCGCGGCACGCTTGGCTTCTGATGCCTTGGCTTCATCGAGATCCTGTCCGCGGATCGCGGTGTCGGCCAGCACCGTCACGAGATTCGGCTGAATCTCGAGGATGCCGCCTGCGACGAACACGAACTCTTCTTGCTTCGAGTCGGCCAGCGTAATACGCACCGCACCCGGGCGGATGCGCGTGATGAGCGGCGTGTGCCGTGGAAAAATGCCCAGTTCACCCGCTTCGCCTGGCAGAGCCACGAAGCTTGCTTCGCCAGAAAAGATCGACTCTTCGGCGCTGACGACATCAACATGCATGGTAGACATGAGCTCTGATCCGGTTGACGACTTGGGGCTGCCTGACTACTGCAGCTTCTTGGCTTTCTCGATGGCCTCGTCGATGCTGCCGACCATGTAGAAGGCCTGTTCCGGCAGATGATCGAGTTCACCTGCCACGATCATCTTGAAGCCGCGGATGGTCTCCTTGAGCGGCACGTACTTGCCTGGGCTTCCGGTAAACACTTCTGCAACGTGGAACGGTTGCGACAGGAAGCGCTGAATCTTGCGCGCGCGTGCCACCACCAG
>CAZZVZ010000405.1:0-3569 GCA_964657655.1 Gammaproteobacteria bacterium
GCTCGGCATTAGCTCGGACAAGTCCAGGGCCTTCACCGAGTTTGACGGGCTTCACCTCAAGAATTTCTTCAAGAGGGCTCAAATTGTTTTGGTCTGAGTCCCCTGCGTCTACCAGTTTCACCACTCGGGCAACGCCTGTGGATTATACATCGCAAAAATGTCATCAGGCAGGCCCTCCTCAGCCGCGCAGCGCCTGCATCAGCTGCGTGACCGGCCGTTTCCAGTCGCGCTGCTGGTCCTGCCGAAACAGCCGCATCGACGGATACCAGACCGAGCGTTCCTGGGAGATGCCCCAGCGCCAATCGGCCAGCGCTGGCAGCAATAGCAGCGTCTCAATCCCCATCGACCCCGCCAGATGCGCGGGCGCCGAATCGACCGATACGACGCGCTCGCACAGACTGGCTAGCGCCGCAGCATCGCCAAAATCGGCCATCTCCTGGCCAAAAGATCGCAGCCGCATGTCGCGCGCGGCCGGTTGATCGGTGTCGCGCAGATCGCGTTGCAGACTGATCAGTTCGCACCCCAAGGATGCGAGTGGCCGTAGCTGCTCGAGCGCCATCGAGCGGTTGCGATCGTTGTGGTGCTGTGGATTGCCGCTTGCGGCAATGCCGATACGTGGGCGCGTTTTCGGGCCGAGTCTGTCAGACCAGTAGCGCACTTTTGATGCATCGACTCGAGGCGCACAGGGTGCAGGAATGTCGAGCATGCCGTGTGCCGCCAGAAGACACGATGGCAGGCTCGCGACCGAGCATTGCAGGTCGGGTCGAGTCACTGCGTCGCCTTGCTGCAGCACCCTGATTGCATCAAATCCGTGATAGAGCGGCTCGAGTGGTGCAGGAAATGCCAGCGTCACTTCCCTGGGTGCAAACGCACTGAGTTGTGGCACGTAACGTACAAACTGGATGCAGTCCCCAAAGCCCTGCTCCGAATAGATGAACAGCGAGCGCCCGGCGAGCGACTCAACCCCGGTCCATTGGGGTACCTCGAATCCGTAGCTCGAGAGATCAGCGCGCCGATCGAGCGCGCGCTGCGACCACAGCTGCCAGCCGAGGCGGTAGTCTTCTAGCCGCAGCGCTGAGAGGGCTGCGTTGAAGATGGCCTGCTGGCCGCCGCGTCCCGTGCGCGAGAAGGTCAGCCACAGCGCGAGGGCTTGCTCATGCCGGCCAAGATCTTCACAGCAGGTGGCGCGCAGCCCCATCGCTGCCTCAGGTCCGTCGTGATCGGCCACCAATTTTTCGCACAGTGCGATGGCTGCATCGATCTGTCCATCTTCGAACAGCGCGGCGCGCAAGGTCTGAAGGGCCGGAATCAAGGAGCGATCGATCACCAGCGCCTGTTGCGCGGTGAATGCCGCTTCGTGCGCACGGCCAAGGGTCAGCAGTGTGCGAGCCAGGTTGCCGAGCGACCCGGCGCTGTGCGGATCGGCCTGGCAGGCACGCTGGAAGGCTGACAGCGCTTCCTCGAATCGGCTGAGGTCGGTCAGCACCAGCCCATAAGCGTTGAGCAGGCGGATGTTTTCCGGGGCGGCTTTGAGGGCCTGTTCCAGTGCGACAGCCGCAGCCTCGCTCTGACCTGCGTCCTTGAGCGCGTAGCCAAGTTCCACCGAGATCGCCGGATCGCTGGCGCCGCGATCGAGCAGGGACTGGAACAGCTCGGCGGCCGGCACGAACTGGCCTTGTTGGGCGAGGCGCTGGCCGAGTTGCATCTGCTCGATCAGGGCATGCCGCGCTTCCTTCAAAGAGCTCCTCCTCAGGTTGTAATCCGCGGCGCTGCCAGACGCCGGGTCTTGCTAGGTGCTGCGGTCCACGCCCGCAGGTTCGCTATCATCTGCTCCTTGGAGCCGAAGGATTATCAGTGCGTCTGTCCGAATTCGATTATCACCTGCCCGAACATCTCGTGGCGCAGCATCCACCGCAACAGCGCTCTGGCGCTCGCCTGCTGGACGCGCGTCGCGAAGCGCTCGAGGATCGGGCAATTGGGGATCTGCCCGACCTTTTCCAGCCTGGTGACCTGATGATCTTCAACGACACCAGGGTGCTCAAGGCGCGCCTTGCGGCTCACCGCGACACCGGCGGCGCGGCAGAAGTCATGGTCGAGCAACTGCTGGGCGAGCATCATGCCCAGGCCATGCTGCGCGTCAGCCATGCGCCCAAGGCCGGCAGTTGCCTCTACCTGGCCGATGGCAGCAAGCTGACGGTGCTCGAACGCACGGGCGAATTCTATCGCCTGCAAAGCGATGAACCGTGGATGGGCCTTCTGGAGCGTCTCGGCTCGCTGCCGCTACCACCTTACATCTCGCACGCACCGAGCAGCGAGGACGAGGAGCGCTATCAGACGGTCTACGCTGCGCACGCCGGTGCAGTTGCTGCACCGACGGCTGGATTGCATTTCGATCGCGAGCTTCTGCGCCAGATCGATGCACGCGGCGTGACACGCGCGAGTCTGACGCTGCACGTCGGCGCTGGCACCTTCTTGCCGGTACGCCATGACGATGTCAGCCAGCATGTGATGCATAGCGAGCGCTACCAGATCCCGGCCGAGCTTTCAGAACTTGTCAGACAGACGCGGCAGCGAAAGGCGCGCGTGATTGCTGTTGGCACCACCTCGCTGCGTGCCCTTGAGGCAGCGGCGAATGAAGAGGGCGTGGTGGCCAGCGGTGAGGCCAGTACCCGCCTCTTCATCACACCCGGCTATCGTTTCAAGGTGGTCGACACACTCATGACCAATTTCCACCTGCCACGCTCGACACTCTTGATGCTGGTGTCGGCATTCGCCGGTCCGCAACGCATCCGCCACGCCTACACGCATGCGATCGCAGCCGAGTACCGTTTTTTCAGTTATGGCGATGCCATGCTGCTGGACCGACATGAAATTTGAACTGCTGGCAACCAGTGGTCGTGCGCGCCGCGCCAGGCTGAGCCTCGCGCATGGCGAGGTTGACACGCCGGCCTTCATGCCAGTCGGGACCTACGGCGCAGTCAAGGCGGTCGACCCGGATGAAGTCAGAGCGCTGGGCGCGCAGATTGTGCTTGGAAACACCTTTCATCTGTGGCTGCGCCCCGGTCTTGAAGTGGTGGCGAAGTTCGGTGGACTGCATCGCCTGATCGGATGGCAGGGCCCGATTCTGACCGATTCCGGCGGCTTTCAAGTATTCAGTCTTGGGGCCCTGCGCAAAATTTCGGAAGAGGGTGTGCGGTTTGCTTCGCCGGTCAACGGCGACCGCCTGATGCTCACGCCGGAGCAGTCGATGCAGATCCAGCATGTGCTGAATTCGGATGTGGTGATGATCTTCGACGAATGCACGCCGTGGCCTGCCGACTTCCCGGTTGCCGCACAGTCGATGCGCTTGTCGCTGCGCTGGGCGGCACGCTCCAAGAGTGAGCATGACCGGCTTGGCAACAACAATGCACTGTTTGGTATCGTACAGGGCGGCATGTATCGCGACCTGCGCCTTGAATCCCTGTCGGGGCTGGTCGATCTCGGCTTTGACGGCTACGCCATCGGCGGCCTGTCGGTGGGCGAGCCCAAGGATGAAATGCTGGCTGTGCTTGACGGTCTTGCCGAGCATA
>CAZZVZ010000406.1:0-1972 GCA_964657655.1 Gammaproteobacteria bacterium
TGCCAAATACCAGCGCCTGGTCGCTGCTGGCGAAGACACCCTGGGCCCTGGTACGCCGAAGAACCCGCCGCTCTAGCGCTGGCGCACGCCGCGCTCACTCCCAACTCCGGCACTTCGCTCCGCGAAATCGCCGTTTCATCGGATCGGTCTGGCAAGGTGGGGTCGACTTTCCTACAGTGACATCAAGCAAACAACTTGATATCCAACCAGGAGATTCAAATGAACACCCACCAAAAAGTCTTTTTCACCTGCGCCGTCACCCTCGGAGTTCTTGCTTCTGCATTCGCTTCGAGCCCGGCTCCGTCACCCACGGCCGCTGTCATCGAACTGCCACATGTGACGGTGATCGGTCATCGCCCTGCGCCGGAAATCACGCTCGAGCGCGTGGTCGTGGTCGGTCACCGCAGTGATGTGCTGGTCGCAAACAACAATACTGGCGCGCGCTACGACTGAACTACAGCGGCATGCAGCCGAAGTCATCACCTTGAGTCGGCATCTGAAGTGAGCAGGTTGGTTCGTCAGGGGAAGTAGCAGGCGAAGTAGCACGCAAAAGTCGCCAAAGCTAGCGGCACAAGTAAGGCAGTTCGGCACTTGGAATATTGGTCTGATCAGCACCCATCGCCGTCATATTGGTCGGCACCGCAGCATGGGCACAAAGCCAGGTGATCGGCACCTGAGGATAGGCAGTCACCACCGCAGGTCGAAGCGTCAGCAGCTTGCCGCGGATACGGGGATTGGCCTGATTGCCGAACGTGATAGTAATGACGCCGTTCGCCACAGCCATGTTGGACACCCAGTTGCTGACGATGTTGTCAGCCGGAGGCAACGACATGGCCGCATTCGATGCAGGCATTTTCTGGGTCTGCGCATAGTAGCTCTGCACCGCAGTCTTGACGAAGGTCGACAAGGTCAGCGCATCGCTGACCTGCGCCATGACGATGCTGTTGCTTACCGATGGAATCGCAATGGTCGCCAGGATCGCGACCACCAGCAGGACCGCCATCAACTCAAGCATCGAAAATCCGCGCCGCAGCAGTTGACCCATTGGCGCCTGCATACCCTTCAATGTGGCAACGAGATCTTGCCGCTTTGCGTAAACGGCACATCGAGCATCATCGGGCCGATGGTGGCGACACCATCGAGCTTGTAGGTCACCGAACGGGCGCCCGATGCCAGCAGGGTGACCAGCCCGTTCAATCCGTCATTTCCAACCGTCAGGCGTACCGGCACCAACGCATGGTCATTGCTTGGCACCATCACCGTGGCTGTGCTCTTGCCCTGAGCCCGTGCAGCCTGCTCAAAGTCACAACGGAACGTCAGGGCCGTCAAGGTTAGATCGATAGCGGTTGGATTGTGCACGTCCAGCGTCATGTCGACCGTCGCGCCGTTGCCGTTGAGTTGCAGACGACCGACACTTGCGATGGTGATGCGGGGTTTGGGCGTGTCGGCCAAGCCCGGCGCCGAAAAGGCAATGCTGCCCAGCGCTGCGATTGATAGAAGCACGGCCAGGCCGTGACGTTTCAGGAGTGAGGTCATAGGAGTCATCAGACTGTGACCGCTGAGGTGCAGTGCAATTCAACACTCTAACAAGTTCTTACGAAGTTTTTTGCTTGGAGATACCGTGTAGCGATTGGTATCGACGCAATTTCAGTCGTAAACAGTCTGCACGCGAGGCCCGATCGGCAGCGATCGCGAGCCCACTGTCAGACGCGCGCGTGCTACGGGTGCAGGGCAGATGCGAGTAGCGTGTGGAGTTGCTGTGGTTCCTCGACCATGGGGACGTGGCCGCCGGGAAGCGTCATCAGTGTCGCCTGCGGAAGCCATGCCCTGAGGTGAAGGCCCTCGGACAAGGGCGTGACCTGATCCGAAGTGCCCCAGATAAGCGTCACCGGAAACGCGAGGCGCCGCAGATTGAATGGATCTTCGCTCAATTCATGACCACGCGCCGCGAGCAGCTGGGGCAGCCATTGCT
>CAZZVZ010000406.1:1982-3560 GCA_964657655.1 Gammaproteobacteria bacterium
CGGAAATAGTCATGCAGCACCAATGGCTGCCGGAACAGTGCGATCCACTCCGGCGTGACATGGTCCTTCTCGGTGACAAATGAGTTTATCAGTTGCGGTGTGTATGCTGGGTTCGAGAGCGCAGCCGCGATGCTAGAGCCGATGCCAGGCAGCCGGAAAATACGCTCGGCAGGCGTGGCGGCGCCATCGGATTGAGGACGATCCAGGCCGAGAGCAGGAGCGATCAGAATCACACGAGAAGCGCGCTCGGGATGCGCAATCAGCGCATCGACGAGTGGTGCCGATCCGATTGAGTGGGCAACAAAGGTGGCCTGCCTGATGCCAAGCGAGTCGAGGGTTTTGAGAATGCGCGCTCCTTGCGCTTTTCTCGAGTAGTCGCCGGATTGGGGCGGGATCGAATAACCAAAGGGCGGTAGATCGATGGCGATCGCCTGGTAGCCCAGGCTCGCTGCCTGGATCATGAACGGCGTCCAGATACCGCTCCAGGCACCTGTGCCCGGTACGAAGATCAAGGCGGGCGCGTCGCTATGCCCAATGCGCTGGACAAATATCTTGCAATCACCGGCATCGACAAAAAAGCCGCTCTTGGGACTGGCGGCAACACGGTCTTGCACTTCAAGTTTTCGCGCCGACAGCTGCGCCAAGCCGGCCAGTGCAATCAGCGCGGCGACCGCGAACATCGACAGCATCAGCAGCATCTTGGCCAAGCGCCGCATGTCAGCCCTCAGTAGTCATAAATGTGTTCGACCTTGATTTTTTCCGCCTCAGCGCGGCGCAAGAATTCGGACAGCTGGCCCACCGGGATGATCAAGCCTATGCGCTCTTGACCGGCAACAGTCGCGACCCGATGCTGAAAGAGAACCCGGCCAGGCAGGCTTGCCTCCGGGTAGCCCTGGGGCAGCCATAGCGACATCAAAATCACGGAGCGATTGCCCGCAATGTTGACGAGGTTGACGTTCTCGCGCGCCAGATCGGTGGCCGCCAGGCGGAAATCAAAGTAGCGTGGCAGGTCCAGCACCGCCTGCCCGTTTGCCGCGACCGAGACGATCTTGATGCGTCGATCGAGGCTGCCGGCAGGCGCGTGGTCGACCACCACCTGCGTGGTCATCAATGCTGGCGTGTAGGCAGCACGTGTCGCCTTTTCGATCAGCTTGCCGTACACCGCTTTGATTAGATATTCGTTGCTGAGTGCAAAACGTCGCTCCCATTTGCGGATCATGTCCGGACCGATCAATGGAATGTCGGTCCACAGGCTCTTTAATCGGGCGCTGAAGTTGTACAGGTACCAGGGCTCCTGGCGAATGAAGTCGACGTAATCTTGTGCCACGCGCGCGCCGAACCTATCTTCTTCTGTTAAGTGCTCCGAGGACAGGGCCCAGCTGATGCGACCGAAGGTATCTTCATACAGGCGTCTGATCAGATACTCAGTGGTGGTGCTGGAGGCAATCACCATGATCATCACGTGATAGCCCGGGTTGAGCGGGTAACCGTCGATGTGCTGTTCATGTATAACGGCTGCGTAGCTCGACCACAGCTGACCGAGATGCGTCAGGAACGGAAATTCGTGGGCCGGGTGGG
>CAZZVZ010000407.1:0-3541 GCA_964657655.1 Gammaproteobacteria bacterium
TCATGCGGTTTTTCTCATGCGGTTGTGGCGAGCTGGTTGCGCGGCAATCTGATGCAAAACAAGGCGCCGCCGAGCTTGCTTTTGCCGACGCTGATGATGCCATGGTGCGCCTCGATGATCTGCTTGACCACGGCAAGACCGAGTCCGACGCCGCCTTCGCGCCGATAGAAGAAGGCCTCGAAAATGCGCTCGCGATCTTCAGCTGCAATGCCCGGGCCGTTGTCGCCAATCTCGATCGAAAGCGAATTGTCGTCGTCGTGACTGACCAGTTCCACCAGGCCGTCACGCGGCACAATCTGGATGGCATTGAGCAACAGGTTGAGGATCACCTGGGTGATCTGTTCGCCGTCGCAGTTGAGCGTTGCGTTGTCCGCAAGCAGCGACTCGTTGACCGTGACGTTCTTTTTTTGTGTCTGCGCCAGCAGCATGGCGTTGCAGTTGTGAATCAGGAGATGCACGTCGACCGGCACGAAGGAGGGTGGCCGCAATCGCGAGCTGTCCAGCATGGTCGAGATAAGACCGTTGAGGCGCGCTGTCTCGCTCTCGATGAAGCCAATCAGTTCGCGGCTTTCGGCACCAAGCGACGGTTCGCGGTAAAGAATCTGCGCGGAGGAACGCAAGATGCCAAGCGGCGTCCTGATTTCGTGTGCCAGCACGGCCGACATTTCTCCGAGCGCCGCGAGCTTGGAGGCCTGGATCAGCTTCTGGCGCGAGCGTTCGGTTTCCTCGACCATCTGGACGAACGATTGGGTCAGCTCGCCGACTTCGCCGCCCAGCGCACGTGGTGTGGCGTCGAGGTTCTGGTCGCGCATGTAGCGGCGCGTGAAGGCGGTCAACATGGTGATCGGGCCACCGATGACGCGTGTCGCCCAAAGAGCGACCATGACGGTGAGCAGTGCCACCAGCAGCAGCAGGGCAAAGAAGATCAGCGCCATGCGTCTGACCGGCGCCAGAGCAGTATCGAGCGGCTCGATCACCACGGTCGACCAGCCAAAACCACGGAACTGAAGATCATCGTGCAGCTGATCGACGCCGACGATGACATCGTCACTGGTAAATGGGCGGCCATTTCTGACCACCGCCATGGCGCTGCCGCCTGCAGGCACCCATGACTTGAGGGCATCGGTCATGAGCAGCCCCTGAGCGCGCAGCGAACTCGATGCCGCGATGATGCGGCCATTCTGGTCAAGGATGGCCACCGAGCGGCCATTGGTCGCTGCGCTGTCGAGCATGCTCTGGATCACGCGCCAGTCGAACACCAGCGTCAGGTCGCCCGGAGAAGTCTCGGTCAGACCGGGCGGCAGGCTGGTGCGGATTGCAAGCGTGACGTCGCTGTCGACGGCGCGGTCCGCATCAAGCGTGATCTCGGCCCCTGGAAAGCGCGCACTGCTCCAGCCCTGCTGGTGTTTCGCATGCGTGCCGATCAAGGCGGCGTCGCTGCTGGCAATGCGAACGCCATTGGCATCGGTGGCGTAGAGCTCTTTGTACACGCCCGCATAGCCCACTTTCAATTCCGACAAAAATGCAGACAATCGTTTGTCGACATCGCCGACCCGGATATCCTGCATCACTTCGAGCCTGCTCCAGGTCGCCGAATTCTCAAGACGTTCGAACAGCATGCGATCGACATCGGTCGACAGCGAGGCCGCATCTGCGACGATGCTCTGTTCGATCTCGTTTCGCATTGCCTCTTGCGCCCGGTCAAAGGCGAGAAAAGTAAGCAGCGCAGCCGGACCCAGTCCGACCAGGAGAAACGAGATGAGAAGTGTTCGGCGAATACTCACGAGATGGAAATGATGATGATGAGTGCGCTGCTATCATGCCGCCAGATTCACGCTGGGTGCGATCGACAATGAAATTTCAATGCAAGCTTCGCACCGTCAGGAGTAAGCCGATGAAGCGCCAAACCCGCATGGTACGTGGCTCTCCTCGCGCCATTTTGTTTTGTACAGCAGTGCTGGTCGCAGCGCTTTCATTCGGTCAAAACGCAACTGCTGCAGACAGCAACGATACCCTGCTGTCGGATTACCAGCCGGGCCAGGGTCTGCATGTGCCCGACACGGGCCTGACCATCGGTGGCTACCTGACCGGCGAATACGCCGAGCATACGTCGCCGACCATCACCTTCAGCAACGCCAGCCTGTTGTTCTGGTGGGAAAACGATTCACGCCTCAAGCTGTTCTCGGAAGTCGATTTCGAAAACGGCCTCAACCGCCAGGGATCATTTCAGTCCAGTACCGGTCAGTATCTGTCGCTCGAGCGTTTCTATGCTGACTACGCGCTGTCCGACGCATTGACGGTTCGCCTCGGCAAGTTTTTGACGCCGATCGGACGCTGGAACCAGATTCACGCCGATCCGCTGGTCTGGACCACGTCGCGCCCACTCGTCACTGAAGTCGCGTTTCCGACCAACGCAACCGGACTGATGCTGCTGGGATCAAGTGACCTGTTCGGCAAGCCGTTTGACTATGCCCTCTACGTCGCGTCGGGCGAGGATCTCGATCCAAGCCCCAACGTCGATCCGTTCAAGCGGGCGCTGGGTGCGCGGATCAACGTCAATCTGTCAGATGCACTGCAGATCGGCGCGTCAGCTGCAAGCTTCGAGCAGCGCTCCATGCGCGGCCAGGATCGCAACCTGGTGGGCGTCGACTTCCTGTACCAGTCGCATGGCTACGAGGTCATGTCCGAGGCGCTCTACCGTCTGTCCGAGCGCACCCCGAGTGGTAACGACAAGGGCTTTTACATCCAGGCCGTCGCGCCGCTGATCGAACGGTTGTTCGCCGTGTATCGGTTCGAAGTGTTCCATGCTGCCGGAGAAGAACCAGGCCCGATCCAGCCGGTGGCGATGCTGCTGGGTCAAGCAGGCGCGCTTGGAGGCGGCAGCATGCAGCCAGGTGGCGGCTTCGGGCCACCGCCGCCCACCATCAGGCTCAACATCATCGGTCTGACCTACCGCTTTCGCCCGAGCCTGGTCGGCAAGATCGAGTTCGTCGACGGCGACCGCATCGGCCAGTTGCCTACACCTGTGGGCGTGCTGTCGTCGTTGTCGGTGCTGTTCTGAAAAAAGGCATGCGCCGGCTGGCATATCGAATCGCAGCGACGCTGCTTGGCATCAGCAGCGCGGTGACCCTGCGCGCGTTCGCAGCCGAGCCGATTGCCGTGATCGTGGCAGTCTCGGAAGCCAAGCGCGTGGTGTCTCTGGAGGACCTGGCGCTGATCTTTCGCCGCAAGCGCCTGTACTGGCCGGACGGCTCGAAGGTGGTGCCGATCAATCTGCCGGCCAGCGCCGCCGAACGTCGGGAATTCTCCACGGCCGTCTTTTCAGAGCCGGTCGAAGCCAGCGAGTCCTACTGGAACGACATGTACTTTCATGGCATCACGCCACCTTTCGTGGCGTCGTCCGACGAGGCCGTGATGCGTTTCGTGGCACAAAGTCCCAACAGCATCGGCTACGTGGCGCTGTGCAGTGCCGATAAGCGCGTGTCGGTCATCCTGGTGCTCGATGCCAACGGCATTGTGCCCAATCCGGCGGCGGCGCTGG
>CAZZVZ010000408.1:0-3534 GCA_964657655.1 Gammaproteobacteria bacterium
GCGACGCAGTTGCCGACCAGGTTGCCGGCGGCGCGTGCCATGCCAATGAACCAGTCGACCGACAGCACCAGCACAATGCCGATGGCGGGAATGGTCGGCACGGCGCTCAAAGTTGCCGCCAGGATGACGATGGCCGAGCCCGGAATGCCGTGCGCACCCTTGGAGGTCAGAAGGGAGATGAACAGCACCAGCAGCAGGTCGCCGATCGACAGTGGCGTGTTGGTTGCCTGCGCGATGAACACCACGGCAAGCGTCAGGTAGATCGAGAACGCATCGAGGTTGAAGGAGTACCCGGTTGGCACCACCAGGCCGACCACCGATTTTCTGACGCCCAGGAACTCGAGTTTGCGCATGATCTGCGGCAGCACTGCGTCTGACGATGCCGTCGCCAGCACGATCATCAGTTCCTCGCGCAAATAGGCGAGGAACTTGAAAATGTTGAGGCCCGCCATGCGCATCACGAGCCCGAGCACTATCACGATGAAGATCGCGATCGAGACGTAGAACAGCGCCACCAGTGCCACCAGCTGCTGCAGCGAGCCGACGCCGTACTGACCGACTGTATAGGCGACCGCCCCGAGCACGCCAAGAGGCGCCACACGCACAATCAGACCCATGGCCTTGAACAGCACGGCGGACACTGCATCGATCAGTGAAGTGACCTGCTGGCCCTTGTCGCCGAGCAGCGCCAGACTGACACCGAAGATGATCGCGAAGAACAGCACCTGAAGCACATCGTTGCGCGCCAGTGCGTCGATCGAGGTGGTGGGAATGATATTGAGAATAAAGCTGCCCACGCCTGCGCCCTGCAGCTTGTGCACATTGGCGCTATAGCCGCTCATGGCACTGGCATCGAGTTTGGATGGATCGATGTTCATGCCGTGCCCCGGGCCGAACACATACGCCAGCACAATGCCAAGCGCCAGGGCGATGGTGGTCATCACTTCGAAGTAGACCAGTGCCTTGACTCCGACACGTCCCACCTTCTTCAGGTCCCCTGCCCCGGCGATGCCGTGCACCACGACGCAAAACACGATTGGCCCGACGATCATGGAAATCAGTTTCAGGAAGCCATCGCTCAGGACCTTCAGCAGGATCGCAAAGGCTGGCTCGAACGCCCCGAGCGCGATGCCAAGGATCAGAGCGACCAGCACCTGAAAGAACAGCGATTTGTAGAAGCGCCCCGGTTTTTTTGGTGCAGCCGGACCTCCTGCCATGGTTGCCGCAGTCGCACTCATAGATTTTCCAGTCTCAGGCGGGTTAGATGGGCATCAGAAGCGGGGATCGCGGCCCCGACGCGCGCTACGGCACCAAAGACGCGCCCGACTCTGGTGCGCGCAGCGTGTAGCGCTGGTAAAACGCAATGTCTATGCCATTTTCGGCAAGGCCGGAGCACATGCCTGTCACCCCTTACGCACGCGCCTGGCGTTGCGATCGGTCAGGAGCCTGACCAGCCCCGAGGGGCGAACGGGCCTTCGTAGGGAGCGGTTCTTGTGGATTCTTCTCGACCGCTCCGACGAAGGCGCCAGTTCGAATGACTTGAGAGCCGACCAGCTGGTCGCGCGCCGGAGGAGCGCGCTGCCAGTCGCTAATGTGATGCTGCAACATGACGGCTTGAAGAATCGGATCGGTCAGGAAAATGTCACAGACGGGCCTTGAGCTTCCGGATGCGCGGTCCGAGCACGGTCAAGGCACAGTAGTGCATCAGGCCGACCTGGGCACCAACCAGAACCGCAAAGCCGATCAGCCCGCAGAATGAATAGATCATCGCGCCAAAGATGCCAGCAGACAGGAGAGCGAGCGCGAGGCGCAGCACCAGGGAATCGGCAGCCGCCGCCAGCGCCAGGGCCAGGGCCATCCCTTCTAGCGTGCACAGCCAGGGATCGATGTGCTGCGCGTGGGCGGCCATGCCCCAGAACACGCCGTCTGCCACCAGCACCCAAAGGGATACCACCGCGACCACGCGCGGCGGCACCGCCTTCAGAACGCCGTACTGATCGATGCCGCGTCGTTGTGCCATGCCGCCGATATCTCGATTGCGGCAGCCGGCCTGGCGCCGCCGTGAACCCCAAGTTTAGTCGCCTATCTGAATGCTCCTGCGATGAAAGAGCGCTTTATCGCATGTTCGACGCGGACAGACCGCGGTTTTCGAATCTGCCCTACCGGCTTGACCCAGCCACCCATGACGGCGATGATCGGTCATGACAGCCTCTGCAACAAGCGTCAAAGCGAAAGCGAGCCGCGCATGATCGGCGCACTGCTCAAGCAACTCGGCCCGGCCCTTGGCCAGTATGTCGGCTATCAGGCAAGACGCGCTGTGGGCCTTTCGTCCTCACCCAAGCAACAGCCAGACATCGCGCTGCCGCTGCCATCGATCGCGCCATTCGAGCCGCGCGCTGCCTACGAATGGAGGCGCGTGCACGATCATGAGGAGGCCTACCTCGACTTCTGTCACCCGATGGTGCCTGAGTACCTGCGCTTTCCACCGCGCCTCGCGCTCGATGTCGGCTGCAACACCGCGTTACTCGGCGCGACGCTCAAGGAGGCATATCCCGACTGCCGCGTGTGGGGCGTCGAGCCCGATGCCGGAGCCGCCGCGATCGCCAGGACCAGGCTCGATCGCGTCATCCAGATGCCGTTCGATCAGATCGACTGGGGCAAGGAGGGGATTGCTGCCGGATCTTTCGACACGGTGTTCCTGCTCGACGTGCTGGAACACATGTACGATCCATGGAAGGCGTTGCTGACCTTGCGTGGCATGTTGCGGCCGGGCGCGCAGGTGCTAGTCACGATACCGAACATGCGCAACATCCTGCTCATGCAGGATCTGGTCAACGGCAATTTCCGCTACCGGCCGACCGGGCTGCTGGACATCACGCACATCCGCTTCTTCGCGCACGACGACCTGATGCGCGTCTTCTACCAGACCGGTTTTCGGGTGCGCAAGATCGGCGTGACGCTGTGCGAGCCGGCCAGGGAAATCTACAACCGATACGCGGCCGGTCCGTTTCCCCAAAAAATCGAGGTGGGACGCCTCTCGGTCGAGGTGACGTCGCACGACGACCTGGCCAACCTTTGCGCGGTGCAAAATCTGTACGGCCTGGAACCCGCCGACTACCAGACCCTCAGCGACCAGGAGAAACTCTGGATCGACGGCCCGCATCCTGAAACGCGTGCCTTCGCGGGAAGCTAGGGATCGCGAGCGTCGCACCTCAGGTTTTGCCGACCAAGACCGTTTACTCAAGTTGTCAGCTGCAGGACGAGGTCCAGGCCCTCCGGGCTGTTCCATGTTTGCCGCATCAAGACCGGTTTTGTTGCCCGGCGTGCTGCTTTGACATTTGTTTAAGCCTCAGGGCGAGCCGATTGCGTAGGGTGTGACTACGGCCGGACGCAAGGCGCGCGAGGTCGCGCGCACCTGCTCTTTGTGACGTGCGCGGCATGGCGTGAGCCTGCCGGAAAGCTATCTGGCGGCAGCGCCCGCGTCACTTTCTCTAAACGAGCCTCATGAGTTCGAAGAATCGATCGCCTGCGACG
>CAZZVZ010000409.1:0-3522 GCA_964657655.1 Gammaproteobacteria bacterium
AAACGCTCGGAAGTGCCGGCATTGCAGCGGCAGCAGCAGCCGGAGCGGCCGCCGGTACCATGGCTGTGTTCGAGTCAGCAGCGGCTTCCAAGGCGCCTCCGGCTGCGGCAGAGAGCCAGGCCCAGTCGTTCTCAAATACCCTGCCGCTCGAACCGATTCTCGATCTGGATCTGACCAAGACCGAGCCGATGCCAGAAGCGCAGGCGCGAGTGCCCGACAGCGCACCATCCGCCATGGATCTCGACTTCGACCTGGGCTTCGGCGACCCGGTGGCCACGCCGGCGCCGAGCCATCCGGTGCCTAGCGATCCCGTGGCAGCAACGGTGGTGCTCAACCGTGAAGGCAGCAGTTCCAATCCGCTCGATTTCGATCTGGATCTGTCGCCACCCCCATCCATCACACCTCCTCACGAGCGTACCGTTGCATTCACCAAGGAGCCGGCCGTTCCTGCAGTTGAAGAAGTACCGTCCGTGCCGAATTTCAGTGCCACGGTACCGATGATGGAAGCGTTCGACCCGGGGGCACCGGCCGCCGCAGAGCCAGACATTGATGCCCCAGATATCGACTTCAACCTCGACGTGCCAGCAGCTAGTGGCGGAGCCCATCCGGCTGGTTCGTTCGAACGCACCCATTCGGGTATTGAGACCGCTGTGGAAAAACCGTTTGGTGGAATCTCGCTCGATCTCGATTCAGGCGCGGTCAGCGAGCCTGCGGCGAGCGCCGAAGGCGCTGGCAGCGGTGCACGCTGGCAGGAAATGGCGACCAAGCTCGATCTCGCGATCGCCTATCGCGACATCGGTGACAAGGACGGTGCGCGCGAGCTGCTCGAGGAAGTCCTCAAGGACGGCGACTCGGCCCAGGTGGGCAAGGCGCGCGAGCTGATGTCGGCGCTGGCGTGACGGATGGACCCAGCAGGCGCTAGCCTGCTGGTCTTCGCATGCCACGGGTGGTTCTTCGCGTTCAATACGACGGGCGTGACTGGTCTGGCTGGCAGTCTCAGCCAGGTGGCAGGACGGTTCAGGACACCCTCGAGAAGGCACTTTCGACCTTCATAGACGCTCCGGTGCGCAGCCATGCTGCCGGGCGCACCGACAGCGGCGTGCACGCCACCGGCCAGGTGGTGCATTTTGATTGTGACGTCGAGCGGCCGCTCGTTGCCTGGGTGCGTGGCGTGAACCGCTACCTGCCTTCCTCGATTGCGGTACGCTCAGCCTGCCTCGTCCCCGAATCGTTCCATGCCCGTTTCAGCGCCATGTCGCGCAGTTACTGCTATGTGCTCTACACCGGGCCGGTGCGTGCGCCTCATCTGGCTGGCCGCGCGGGTTGGGAGTTCCGGCCACTTGACCTCGCGCCGATGCAGCAGGCCGCCTCGATGTTGATCGGTGAGCATGATTTCAGCGCCTTTCGCAGCGTCGAGTGCCAGGCCAGATCACCGGTCAAGACGCTCTACCGGTTCGACATTGCAAGGCGTGGCCAGATACTGGTGTTCCAGCTGCGCGCCAACGCCTTCTTGCATCACATGGTGCGCAATCTGGTCGGCACTTTGCTGTACGTCGGGCAGGGCAAACACCCGCCCGAGTATCTGCAGCACCTTCTGAGCGAGCGTGACCGGAGCCTGGCGGCACCGACCTTCATGGCCGACGGCCTCTATCTGACTGCAGTCGAATATCCGAGCGAGTTCCATCTGCCCGAGGGCGACGCCCTCGAGCTGGTGTTTCCGGGGCTGTTGTCATGAACCCCGTAGAGGTCCGGGTCGCGCGCCGGACACGCGTCAAGATCTGCGGCCTGACACGGCCGCAGGACGTGCGGCTTGCGGTCGCGCTCGGAGCAGACGCGCTCGGCTTCGTTCTCTGGCCTGGCAGTGCGCGCTGCGTCGCCAAGGAGCAGCTCAAGCTGTTGATTGCAGAGGTCCCACCTTTCGTCGCTACGGTCGGATTGCTGGTCAACGCCACGCGCGACGAGGTCAACGCGCTGCTGTCGGAGGTTCCCCTTGATCTGCTGCAGTTTCACGGCGACGAGAAGCCGGCAGACTGCAGCGGCTTCGGCAAGGGCTACCTGCGCGCGGTGGGCGTGGGTCGCGGCCTTGATTTGCTAGAATTCGCCAAAGCCTGGTCGCAAGCTCGCGGCCTGCTGTTCGATACGCCAAGCGTCGGCTATGGTGGTAGTGGAAAGGTCTTCGATTGGTCGCTCATTCCCGCCGAGCTCGCGCCTCGGGCCGTTTTAAGTGGTGGCTTGAACGCGCAAAACGTCATTGAGGCGATCCTCCGTGTGCGTCCTTACGCGGTCGACGTGTCGTCGGGCGTGGAAGCGGCGCCCGGCATCAAGGACCCCGTTCGGCTGCAGCGTTTCTTCGAGGAAGTGGCGCGCGCCGATACCCTCACCTAGACGCGAGCTTTTCCCATGACAACGACAGCAATACCCGGCAGCGCGAACGAAGCGCTGCAAGGCCCCGATGCGCGTGGCCATTTCGGCCCGTACGGCGGCCGCTTCGTGGCCGAGACCCTGATCGAGGCACTCGACGAATTGACCGCTGCGTACAGCGCCTGCAGGCAAGACGCAGCCTTCCAGTCGGAACTGGCGCGCGAGCTGCGCCATTTCGTCGGCCGGCCAAGCCCCATTTATCACGCAAGACGGCTGTCTGAACAGCTTGGCGGCGCCCAGATCTATCTCAAGCGTGAAGATCTCAACCATACCGGTGCGCACAAGATCAACAACACCATGGGCCAGGCGCTGCTGGCGCACAAGATGGGCAAGAAGCGCGTGATCGCCGAAACCGGCGCCGGCCAGCACGGTGTTGCAAGCGCCACTGTTGCGGCGCGCTTTGGCATGCGCTGCGTGGTCTACATGGGCAGCGTCGACATGCAGCGTCAGGCCCAGAACGTGTATCGCATGCGGCTGTTGGGGGCTGAGGTCGTGCCGGTCGAGTCAGGCGCGAAGACGCTCAAGGATGCGCTCAATGAGGCGATGCGCGACTGGGTCACCAACATCAGCGACACCTTCTACATCATCGGCACGGTGGCAGGCCCCCATCCCTATCCGATGATGGTGCGCGATTTCAATGCCGTGGTGGGTCGCGAGTGCGTCACGCAGATGCCTGAGCTGGCAGGTCGCCAGCCCGACCTGGTGGTGGCCTGCGTGGGTGGCGGCAGCAACGCCATGGGCATCTTCTACGATTATCTGCCGCACAGTGAAGTGCGCCTGATTGGCGTCGAAGCGGCCGGCGACGGCCTCGACTCCGGGCGCCATGCCGCCAGTCTGAGCCGCGGCCAGCCAGGCGTGCTGCATGGCAATCGCACCTACCTGCTGCAAGATGCGCTCGGCAATATTTCCGAGACCCACTCGATCAGCGCCGGGCTCGACTATCCCGGCGTCGGTCCGGAACACGCCTTCCTGAAGGACGCCGGTCGGGCCGAGTATGTGGCGGCCACCGACCACGAGGCACTGGTCGCGTTTCATGCTCTATGCCGCATCGAGGGCATCATTCCCGCGCTTGAATCGAGCCACGCGCTGGCGCATGCGATC
>CAZZVZ010000410.1:0-3516 GCA_964657655.1 Gammaproteobacteria bacterium
ATGTCGGACATGTAGCGCTGGGCGCGCCCGACCAGCGTGCCGACGGTACGCGCCACGCGCGGCATCTTTTCGGGGCCGAGGACCACCAGGCCGACGGCACCGACGATCACCATCTTGATTACGGGAAGATCGAACATAGGAAGGGCGGCCTACGCGTGAAGGCAGAGCAAGCGGCAGCCGGTGAGGCGACTAAAGGTGCGTCTTTTCTTTTGCCTCGACATCGATGGCACTGCGGTCTGCAACCCGCGGCGGCTCGTCGATCACCACCGGTGGCGGGCCCTGCTCGCCGTCCTTCATGCCTTCCTTGAATCCCTTGACTGCGCCGCCGACATCCTTGCCAAGATTGGTCAGCGACGGCAGCTTCTTGGTGCCGAAAACCACCAGCACGATGAACGCCAGAATGACCAAATGCCAAATGCTAAAGCTACCCATGTTGCTCTCCTGCGGACAGTGTCCGCCTTGTTTCCTGCCGGTCCGCCTAGCGGGGACCCCAAGGTTTGGGGCCGCCCAGTACGTGGACATGTAGATGGTAGACCTCTTGGCCGCCACCGGGGCCGGTATTGATCATGGTCTTGAATCCGCCGGCAGCCTGACGCCCGTCGTAACCGACGCCCGCCTCGCGCGCCAGACGCGGCGCTAACGACATCATTTTACCTAACAGCGCGTGGTGCTGGGTCTCGCAATCGGCAAGTGTCTCGATATGCACCTTCGGCACAATGAGCAGATGCACGGGCGCGGCTGGGTGGATATCGTGAAAAGCGATCATCTCGGTGTCCTCGTAGACCTGCCTGGAGGGGATCGAGCCTGCGATGATCTTGCAGAAAATACAGCTGTCTTGGGTCACAATGGGCTTTCGGACGGTGGGGGCTGGGCATCGCGCTCGCGGCTCTTGCGTGCCGCGAACTCGTCTAAACCCGACAGGCCTTCGCGGCGCGCCAGCTCGGCCAGGACCTGCGCCGGCCCGAGCCCCTGACTCGCCAGCATGATCAGACAATGAAACCACAGATCAGCGCATTCGGCCACGATGCGCTCAGACACGCCATCCTTGGCCGCCAGCACGGTCTCGGTGGCCTCTTCACCGATTTTCTTCAGGATCGCATCCTCGCCGCGCGACAGCAGGCGCGCCACGTAGCTTTTTTCCGGGTCGCCGCCGCGCCGCGACTCGATCACCTCGGCCAGGCGCTGCAGCACATCGTCACTCATGACCGGCGTCATCCGGCAGTGGGGCGGGTGAGGTTTCCTGCCAGGTGTAGCCAACCCCTGCAGGGCTTGCTTCGAGCAGCTGGAAAAAACAGCTGTGCCTGCCGGTGTGACAGGCAATACCGTCGACCTGCTCGACCTTCATGAGAATCACATCCTCATCGCAGTCCAGACGGATCTCGAGAATCTTCTGGAAATGGCCCGAGGTTTCGCCCTTGTGCCACAGTTTTTTGCGCGACCGGCTCCAGTAGACCGCCTCGCCGCTTTCCACGCTGCGACGCAGCGCCTCGCGATTCATGAAGGCGAACATCAGCACGTCGTTGGTCAGTGCTTCCTGGGCGATCACTGGCACCAGGCCGTGTTCGTCCCATTTCACCTTGTTCAGCCAGAGCGTTGAATTGGGCATCAGTGGGCCGCAGTTGGAACGAAAGTGGTGCGCATCGGCACGCCGTGTGCCGCCAGGTACTGCTTGGCAGCACCGATGGTGAATTCGCCGAAATGAAAGATGCTGGCGGCCAGCACAGCATCAGCACCGCCATCGCGTACCCCTTCGAGCAGATGTTCGAGTGTACCGACGCCACCGCTGGCAATCACGGGGACCGGTACGGCGTCGGCCACGGCACGCGTCAAGGCGAGATCAAAGCCGCTCTTGGTGCCATCGCGATCCATGCTGGTCAGCAGAATCTCGCCTGCACCGCGCTCAGCCACCTCATGCGCCCAGGCGATGGCATCGCGCCCGGTGGCGGTGCGCCCGCCGTGGCTGTAGGCCTGCCAGCGACCGTCGGACTCGCGCTTGCAGTCGAGCGCCACCACAATGCACTGCGACCCGTAGCGGCCGGATGCGCGCGACACCAGATCCGGATCTGCCAGGGCGCTTGAATTCATGCTGATCTTGTCGGCGCCCGAATTGAGCAGCCGGCGCACGTCCTCGACGCTGCGCACCCCGCCTCCCACGGTCAGCGGGATGAACACCTGGCTGGCCACCGCCTCGATCACATGAAGGATCAGATCGCGGCCGTCTGAGGTGGCGGTGATATCGAGGAAGGCCAGCTCGTCGGCCCCTTCATCGTCATAGCGCCGCGCGATCGCCACCGGATCGCCCGCATCGATCAGCTCGGTGAAGCGCACGCCCTTGACGACCCGTCCGGCGGTCACATCCATGCAAGGAATGATGCGCTTGGCAAGCATGCCGGGTCAGGCGCCGATCGCGTCGGCGCGTTCCTGGGCAGTCTTGAACGGCAGTTCGCCGGTGTAGATGGCTCGTCCGCAGATGACGCCTTCAATGCCTTCTGCTTCGACCGCACAAAGCGCATCGATGTCGGTCATGCTGGCAAGGCCGCCGCTTGCGATCACGGGAATGGTCACGGCCTGGGCCAGCTTGACGGTGGCATCGATGTTGATGCCCGACATCATGCCGTCGCGGCCAATATCGGTATAGATGACCGCCTCGACGCCGTAGTCCTGGAACTTGCGTGCCATGTCGACGACTTCGTGGCGCGTCATCTTGGACCAGCCGTCGGTGGCGACCTTGCCGTCCTTGGCATCGAGACCGACGATCACCTGACCGGGAAAAGCGCCGCAGGCATCGTGCAGGAAACCGGGATTCTTGACTGCCGCAGTGCCGATGATGATGTAGGACACGCCGTCGTCGAGATAACGCTCGATGGTGTCGAGGTCGCGCACGCCGCCGCCCAGCTGCACCGGAATCTGGCCGCCGATGGCAGCAAGGATCGCCTTGACGGCGCTTTCGTTGCGCGGCCGCCCGCTCACGGCGCCATTCAGATCAACCAGGTGCAGTCGCCTTGCGCCCTGCTCGACCCAGTGGCGCGCCATCTCCGCTGGATCCTCGGAAAACACCGTTGACTGTTCCATATCGCCCTGCTTCAAACGAACGCAGTGGCCGTCTTTAAGATCGATTGCCGGGATCAGCAACATGATGTGGGATGGATGAGGAAGTAACTGACGCTAGATGCGGGTGTGCAGCGGCCGATAACGGTTCAAGGATTCCATGCAACGAAGTTGCGGTACAGCTGCAAGCCGGCCTGTGCGCTCTTTTCCGGGTGGAACTGGGTCGCAAAGATGTTATCGCGCGCAATCGCCGAGGTAAAGCGGCCACCATAATCGGTTTCACCCGCCACGTGTTCCGGGTTGAGGCACTGGACATGGTAACTGTGCACGAAATAAAACCAGCTGTCGTTAGCAATTGCGCGCCACATGGGATGCACGCGACCGGCGCCGTCAGGGCGCTGCGACACGTTGTTCCAGCCCATGTGCGGCACCTTGAGACGCTCACTTGAACTGGCAAGCGCCTGGGGT
>CAZZVZ010000411.1:0-3513 GCA_964657655.1 Gammaproteobacteria bacterium
CGCAATAAACCTCTCTACAACTATTTCAGACAGCTGTTCGCTCAGGTCACCAATCCGCCCATCGATCCGATCCGCGAGCAGCTCGTGATGTCGCTGGTCAGCTTCATCGGCCCGAAGCCCAACCTGCTTGATCTCAACAACATCAATCCACCCATGCGCCTGGAAGTGTCGCAGCCGGTGCTCGACTTTGAGGACATGGCCGTGGTGCGCGAGATCGGCCGCTATACCGACCACAAGTTCAAGAGCTGCGAACTCGACATCTGCTACCCGGTGACATGGGGCAAGGAAGGCATCGAGGCGCGCCTTGCATCGCTTTGCGCGCAGGCCGTCGATGCCGTCAAGTCAGGCTACAACATCCTGATCGTGTCGGATCGCAGCATGAGCGCAGAATCATTTGCGATTCCAGCACTGCTGGCCACGTCGGCAATCCATCAGCACCTCGTCAAGAAGGGTCTGCGGACCTCGACGGGCCTCGTGGTCGAAACCGGATCGGCGCGTGAGGTGCATCACTTCGCGGTACTTGCAGCCTACGGTGCCGAAGCCGTTCACCCGTATCTCGCCATGCAGACACTGAGCGAGATACACAGCAGGCTGGGCGCCGATCTGTCGGCTGAAAAGGCGATCTACAACTACACCAAGGCGATCGGCAAGGGCCTCATGAAGGTCATGTCGAAGATGGGCATTTCGACCTACATGTCGTACTGCGGTGCGCAGATCTTCGAAGCGGTCGGTTTGTCGAGCGGACTCGTCGAGCAGTACTTTACCGGCACTGCATCCAATATCGAGGGCATCGATCTGTTCGATATCGCAGACGAAGGGCTGCGCATGCATCGCGACGCCTTCGGCGACGACCCGGTACTGAGCGATTCGCTTGATGCAGGCGGCGATTACGCCTATCGCACACGCGGAGAAGCGCACCTGTGGACACCCGACTCGATCGCCAAGCTGCAGCATGCGGCCCGCCAGAACAGCTTTGCGACCTACAAGGAATATGCCGCTCACATCAATGAGCAGGATCGCAGGCTGATGACACTGCGCGGCATGTTCGAATTTCGCGTCGATCCGGCACGCGCCATCGCCTTGTCGGAAGTCGAGCCGGCTGCGGAAATCGTCAAGCGCTTTTCGACTGGCGCCATGTCGCTTGGCTCGATCTCGACCGAGGCTCACACCACGCTGGCAGTCGCCATGAACCGGCTGGGTGGCAAGTCAAACACGGGCGAAGGTGGAGAAGACCCGAATCGCTACAAGGATTTCATCCAGAACATCCCGATCAAGGCGGGGGAGACGCTGCGCTCGCGCCTCGGAGACAACGAGATCGAGACCGACCTGGTGTTGCAGGACGGTGATTCGCTACGCTCGCGCATCAAGCAGGTGGCCTCGGGCCGCTTTGGCGTCACGGCCGAGTATCTGACGTCTGCGGACCAGATCCAGATCAAGATGGCGCAAGGTGCCAAGCCTGGAGAAGGCGGCCAGCTGCCGGGTCACAAGGTGAGCGAGTACATTGCGCGGCTGCGTTTTTCTGTCCCAGGAGTCGGCCTGATTTCACCACCGCCGCATCACGACATCTACTCGATCGAGGATCTGGCGCAGCTGATTCACGACCTCAAGAATGTCAATCCGCGTGCCTCGATTTCGGTCAAGCTGGTCTCGGAGATGGGGGTAGGAACCATCGCGGCAGGCGTGGCCAAATGCAAGGCAGATCACATCACCATCGCGGGCCACGATGGCGGCACCGGGGCCTCTCCTGTCTCGTCCATCAAGCATGCCGGTACGCCCTGGGAACTGGGCCTGGCCGAGACCCAGCAAACGCTGGTGCTCAACCGCCTGCGCGGTCGTATTGCGGTGCAGGTCGACGGCCAGATGAAGACTGGCCGCGACGTGGTGATCGGCGCACTGCTGGGCGCAGATGAATTTGGCTTTGCCACGGCGCCGCTGGTTGCAACCGGCTGCATCATGATGCGCAAATGCCACCTCAACACCTGCCCTGTGGGCGTGGCCACGCAGGACCCGGTGCTACGCCGCAAGTTCCAGGGCAAGCCCGAACACGTGGTGAACTTTCTGTTTTTCGTCGCCGAAGAAGCGCGCGAGATCATGGCGCAACTGGGCGTTCGCAGCATCGAACAGCTGATCGGGCGCACCGAGCTGCTCGACACCAAGAAGGGGCTCGAGCACTGGAAAGTGCAAGGGCTCGATTTCTCGCGTGTCTTCCATCAGCCCAATGTACCGTTCGATGTGGCGCGCCAGCACGTCGAGTCGCAGGACCACGGGCTTGCCCGGGCGCTCGATCACAAACTGATCGAGCGCAGTCTGCCGGCGCTCGAGACCGGAGAGAAGGTTTCCTTCATCACCCCGGTCAGAAACGGCAACCGTACCATCGGCGCGATGCTGTCCGGCGAGGTCGCCAAGCGCTACGGTCACGCCGGGCTGCCTGATGACACGATCCACATCCAGTGCAACGGCGTGGCGGGCCAGAGTTTCGGGGCATTCCTGGCCGCGGGCGTGACCCTCGACCTGGTGGGCGAAGCCAATGATTACGTCGGCAAGGGCCTGTCCGGTGGCCGCATCATCGTGCGTTCGCCCAACGATTTCCGTGGCTTCGGTCCGGACAACATCATCGCTGGCAACACGGTGCTCTACGGCGCGATCACGGGCGAGGCGTACTTCAACGGCGTGGCGGGTGAGCGTTTCGCTGTCCGAAATTCCGGCGCCACTGCAGTGGTCGAGGGGGTCGGTGACCATGGCGCTGAATACATGACCGGAGGCACTCTGGTGGTGCTGGGCGAGACCGGACGCAACTTCGCAGCCGGCATGTCCGGAGGGGTGGCCTATATCTTTGACGAGCATCAGCGCTTTCTCGCGCAGTGCAATACCGCCATGGTCGATGTCGATCCGATCGCGACCAATGCCGAACAGTCGCTAAGGAGTGATCCGGCCTCATGGCATCTGGGGCAAAGCGATGAGGCGCTGCTGCGCGACCTGATCGAAAAACAGTTTCGCTACACCGGTTCTTTTCGCGCCAAGGCGATCCTCGAGAACTGGGCTGTCATGCGCGCAAAATTTCTCAAGGTGTTCCCCAAGGAATACAAGCGTGCACTGGAAGCCATGGCGACAGCCAGGAAAGCGCATAGCGCCGAGACAATTGCAGACCAGCCGATGGCTGCCTGAACGGACGAGACAATGGGAAAAATAACCGGCTTCATGGAATTTCAGCGCCTTTCCGAAGCCTCGGAAGCACCCCAGCTGAGAAAGCATCACTACCGCGAATTCGTGGCACGTCTGTCGGACGAGCAATCGAGTGTGCAGGGCGCGCGCTGCATGGATTGCGGCATCCCGTTCTGCCAGAACGGCTGTCCGGTCAACAACATTATTCCTGACTGGAACGATCTGGTGTTCAAGGGCCGCTGGAAGGAAGCGCTTGAGACCTTGCATCAGACCAACAACTTTCCCGAATTCACAGGACGCGTATGTCCGGCGCCGTGCGAGGCAGCCTGCACGCTCAACATCAACGATGCA
>CAZZVZ010000412.1:0-3462 GCA_964657655.1 Gammaproteobacteria bacterium
GTTGTCGTAGGAATAAAAGCCCCCCACCAGACGCTTTCTGATGGTCGTGGTCTGATGCAGCATGGCCTTGACTGACACGCCCTGGCCGGCCTTGGCCTTGCCGTCGGTGTCGAGCGCCAGCACCTGGGTTGCCATGCTCTGGTGCACCGACACCCAGTCATCGGTCTTGATCCCAAGCACCACTGCCGAGTTCCACACCGGCATGACCTGTGACAGGGTCTGCACTTCACCATTCGGATCCGAGTAGGTCGCCTCTACCGTCAGTTGCTGGATCGCGCTCGGCGCCGGCAGCTTGTCGAGGGTCACCGTGCCCGCGCCGTTCTTGTCGAGCACCAGCGCCTTCTTGTCGGCCACCAACACCGGCGCGCCGGCACTCTGGCGCGAACTGCCGTCGTCGTCACTGTCTTGGCTCTCTTCACCGACATAGTCGTTGGCAAAGTAATTGCTGTCGCTGTCGAGGTTCTTGGCCGGTCCGCTGAAGTGAAAACCAGGATAGTGATCGAGCGGGATGCCCGGTGGCGTATCGAGACTCTGCAACTGGGCCGTCAGGCGCACCGCGAGGCCCGCAGCACCGCCGCCATTGCCGTAGCTGATCTGGACCGTAAGTGGAATGCTGCTCGGCTTGACGATCGCTTCCTTGGGCGGTGCGATGCTGCCGGTCAGGACCGGCAGGCGATACTCCTCGACGCGAAAGGTCCCCGTCGAGACGCTGTTGTCGTTGCCGCCACCCTTTAATTCAATCGAGTACTCGCCAAGCTTGGCATCCTTGGGAATCTTGAAGGTGCTGTCCGAATAGATCTTGTTGCGCCACTTGAGGGGGAAGTCAAACGTCTGTCCCGAACCAATGTGCGTGATCTCGAGCGTGTCGGGCAACAGGTCCGGATCCGGCACCACCAGCTTTGCCAGTTTCAGCTCGCGTGCGTAGTGCTTCATCGAAACCGTCTCACCGGCACGAAACAGCCGACGGTCCAGCACCGTATGGGCCACCAGTGCCCCGGTGGTCCCCTCATGCGAAGCCAGTGCATAGCGCCACGGCTCGATGCCCTCGTTCCAGGTGCTCCAGGTGAACGCCATGTCCTGTTGACCCGAGGCATCGGTCTTTCTGGCTGACACGAACAGGCCATAGGGCGTGCCATGCTCACTGCACTGATGATCCATTTCAGAGCGTGGAAGGGCCTGATCGACCAGCGCGAAGCCATTGGCATCGGTCTGACCGCTCCAGATGACACCGCCTTCGCAATCGGAAATCTGCACCGCAGCAGCGGGCACCGGCTTGGCGTGATCGAGCGTGGTGACCCAGATGCCGGAATTGACCGCGCCGAGCTTGAAGTGCACCCCCAGATTGGTGACCAGGGTGGTGGTGCGCACATACATCGGCTGTGCATCGAAGAGCAGCGATGCGCCGAGCTTGGCCGACTGGATCTCGACCACGTAGAAGCCAGCGCGCTTGAGCGGAATCCCGACCACCTCAAAAGGTCTTGGATCGTTTTTGTCCTGCGCCGGCAGGGACACCTTGGTGACGTCAGGCTCTTTCGTCAAAAGACTGATGGAACGTGTGTCGACGTAGTCCTTCAGGAATTCCGCACGGTCCTGTTCAGCTTTTAGCACCTCATCATCATTGCCATAGCGCTTGGCCGTGCGATCACCCGCCTTGGGCGGTGCAGGCGGAGGCGGCAGCTTGATGCCGAGGTCGGCACTCACCTCGTCGCGCTTGAGATCTGTTTCCTGATAGTGCTGCACGCGCCCGAACCAGTCGATCACCTGCTTGTCGGTATCCAGGCGCAGTTCGCGCACCACGCCTGGCGCTGCAGCCGGCGCTGCAGGCTTGGCGGGCGCGGGCGCTGTGGCTGGGTTGGCGCCTTCCGTGTCGACGCGCTTGGCCGAGATGTTGAGGTCGTTCTCGACCGCGCGCACAGTCACAGGCAGCAGCGGCTCGGCATTGAGTTCGAGAATACCAAACGACGCTGCGGCGAATTTGGCGATCGGCGGCGCCTGCGCGGTGCGTGTCTTGATCGGGAAGTCGGCGGCGTTGGTGAGCGCTCGATCGGTCTCGTCTTTCAGGTCGGCCGGCAGTTCGATGGTGACATCGGAATTCTCAGGAAAGCTGGGCACGAACTGAACGGCGGTGACGGCAGCCGTGGAAGGATCGCCGTCGACACTGCCTGCAGACTTGCCAAAGAACAGGATGCTCTTGCGATAGCTGCGCTGCACCATGGTGAGAAGACCGACCCTGCCCTCACCCTTGTTCTGTTCGAACGACGGCTTGTGACTGCCATCAGACGCCTTGAGCACGATCTTTTCAGCCAGGGCACGTGCAATCGGCGCGGAAAATTCGATGCGCATAGGACGAATCGGCAGGCAGTCCGCGTGCGAGTTTTCGCGCTCGCAAGTGAAGCTTGCGGTAAAGGCCGGCTGCACCTGGAACTTGAAATGACGATCGCTGGTCGATGCGACACCCGACAGGGTGGCGACACCAGCGCCGAAGGTAAGCGTTACATCCGACTCGGCGGGCAGTGCCTGCTTGCAATGCAGCACCACGCTTCGCTCGGCCATCGGCGTTAGCCCGAGCGCCTTCAGGATGGCATCACGATCGGGGCCTGTCACGAGGCTGACGCCAATGCGCTCGGAAATGCCGCTCGCCTCGCAGTACACGTGCTGCTCGATCGAATGCGGCTCGGCCGCGCCGTTGAGCAGCAGTGCGAAATACTGGTTCTCTTCGATTTTCTCGCCCGACGGATAGTGCCGGATGACAGCCGGGCCGCCAGTATTGAAGTTGAAGGTCGCAGTGCCCGATAGGTCGGTACCTGCCAGGCTTTTGAGTCCCGGTTTGGCAGTGAACGAACACTTGGTGCCAGGCGGCATATCGCGTTTGAAATCATAGACCCAGGTCTTGTCGTCGGCCCAGCGACCCATGCCCGCCTCCGGACACCTGATGTTGAACGGATCAGGTTTCCTCAGATCGCCAAACGGCACCATGGATTCCGAGAAGGTGGCCCGCACCTGGCGAATCTCTGCCACCTCGCCCTGCGGAGAGAAGGTGGTCACTGTGGCAGCGTGGGCGGCAACAACGGACAGAAGGAAAAGCACGGCGCCGCGCAATGCTGCAGCGGAACGATCGATAGTGCGACGCATGAATTGAAGCTCCCTGTTGGTCGCTGTTTTATAGCCGTCGTGCGTACGCCGCGTCCAGTGAAAAATGCCGATTCACACAGAAAATTCTGCTTGCGGGCTGGCGAATACCACAACGCCACGGCCGCCTGGCGCACCATCTGGATTCGAAGTTGTGCGGTTGCGAAAACCGGTTCACCATGCAGGTACCCGGATGATCAGCCGTGCCGATGAATCAGGACATGAGACGACGCGCCTTCGATGAGTATTCAGGTCGAGCGAGGCGCAGGCCGCTCGGCTTTCTCCCCTTTCTCGCCTTTCTCGCCAGCGCCGGCCTCTTGCTGTTCTGTTCCC
>CAZZVZ010000413.1:0-3451 GCA_964657655.1 Gammaproteobacteria bacterium
TGCCGCATCAGCTGTGATATGCGGATTAGGGGTAAATGGCTACATCATTGCAATCCGCGCGATGGCTCTTATCCTGGAAGATAAGAGCAAGTGACCTCGCGAGCTTTCATAAAGACGCTGGGATCGCTGAACGCCTATGGCGGAGAGACGGGGATTCGAACCCCGGATAGGCTATGAACCTATACACGCTTTCCAGGCGTGCGACTTAAACCGCTCATCCATCTCTCCGCGGCCCGGAACGCCAATTGCCATTTGCGGGCGCGAAATTATATCGCATCTGCACATCGTCCCTACACCGCGTCCTTGAGCTGTTCGAGGATGCCTGGATTCTCGAGCGTTGACACATCCTGTGTGATGGCCTCCCCCTTGGCGATCGAGCGCAACAGGCGTCTCATGATCTTGCCCGAACGCGTCTTGGGCAGATTCTCGCCAAAGCGGATCTCTTTGGGTTTGGCAATAGCACCGATCTCCTTGGCAACCCAGTCGCGCAGCTCCTTGGCGATGCGCGTTGCTTCTTCACCCGTTGGCCGCGTCTGCTTGAGCACCACAAATGCGGCAATGGCCTCACCCGTCAGATCGTCGGGGCGACCCACCACTGCGGCTTCAGCGACCAGAGGATTGGCCACCAGCGCAGACTCAATTTCCATGGTACCCAGCCGATGTCCCGACACGTTCAGAACATCGTCAATCCGTCCCATGATCCAGAAGTAGCCATCCAGGTCACGGTTGGCTCCATCACCTGCAAGGTAATACTTGCCGTGGAAGTCATCGGGGTAGTAGCTCTTCTTGAAGCGTTCCGGATCGCCCCATATGGTGCGAATCATCGAGGGCCACGGGCGCTTGATGACAAGGATTCCGCCCTTGCCGTCTTCGACGTCCGCGCCCGTCTCATCGACAATGGCAGCGTCGATGCCTGGTAGCGGCTTGGTGCACGATCCGGGCTTCAACGCCGTGACCCCCGGGAGGGGTGTGATCATGTGACCGCCGGTTTCGGTCTGCCACCAGGTGTCGACAATCGGACAGCGACCACCGCCCACGGTATTGAAATACCACATCCATGCTTCAGGGTTGATCGGCTCTCCCACCGAGCCCAACAGACGCAAGCTCTTCAGATCGTACTTGCTCGGTAGATCAGGCCCCGCCTTGATCAGGGCCCTGATTGCAGTCGGTGCGGTATAGAAGATCGATACTTTGTGATCTGCGATCATCTTCCAGAAGCGGCCGGCGTCTGGATAGGTCGGCACCCCCTCAAAGATGATTTCGGTGCCGCCGGCGGCCAACGGTCCGTAGGCGACGTAGGTGTGGCCGGTGACCCAGCCAACGTCAGCTGTGCACCAGAACACGTCGTCTGGCTTCAGATCGAAGGTCCACTTCATGGTGAGAATGGCCCACAGCAGGTAACCCGCCGAGGAGTGCTGCACACCTTTTGGTTTGCCGGTCGAGCCAGACGTATACAAGATGAAGAGCGGATGCTCGGCATCAACCCACTCTGGTTCGCACTGCTCGGCTTGGCCTTCACACACGTCGTGCATCCACACATCGCGCTTGTCGTGCCATTCGACCTCAGCTCCGGTGCGCTTGTAGACCACCACGTGACGCACCGCATCGCACCCGCCCAGGGTAAATGCTTCGTCCACAGCCGGTTTCAGGGGCAGCGCCTTGCCGCCTCGGTACTGGCCGTCCGCGGCGATCACAAGCGTGGCACCCGCGTCTGCAATACGTTCTTGCAGGCTCTTGGCCGAGAAGCCTCCAAAGACAACTGAATGGGTGATGCCAATGCGCGCGCAGGCCTGCATGGCGACCACTGCTTCGACAGACATCGGCATGTAGATAATCGCTCGCTCACCGCGCGCGTGTCCCAGCGCTTTGAGGCCATTGGCGAACTGGCAGACACGCTCATAGAGCTGCTGATAGCTGACTTTGCTGACCTGGCCATCATCTGCTTCAAAGACGATGGCGGTCTTTTGTGCGTTGCCATTTTGCAGGTTGCGTTCGAGGCAGTTGTACGAGACATTGAGCTTGCCATCTTCGAACCATTTGAAAAAAGGTCGATCGCTTTCGTTGAGCACTTTGGTGAACGGCTTGTGCCACAGCAAGTAGTCACGCGCGAGCCGTGCCCAGAAGCCCTCGTAATCGGCGGCAGCCTCATCGAGCAGCGCCTGATAGGCGGCCTCCCCAGAAATATTGGCTGACGCCACCACCTCGGCGCTCGGCGGGAACAGGCGGGTTTCGCGCATCACGGATTCGATATCGGCCATACAGTCTCCTCAAGCTTTTTAGTTTGTCGCTGCCGTCTGTTTCTTCGGCATCGTGACGCGACGGTAAGAAGTGCGGCTTACCCGTAGCTTACGTGCCCAATCGGGGGCGGTGTAAAATCGCATTTTGCGGTTCTTCACGCAACTCAACGACTTTTCACCCCGCCATCATGACTGTAATTCGCCAGGACGACCTGATCGAGAGCATTGCTGCTGCGCTCCAGTTCATCAGCTACTACCATCCACAAGACTATATCGAGCATCTGGCTCGCGCGTACGCGACCGAAGAGAGTCCAGCCGCGCGCGATGCGATCGCGCAGATACTGACGAACAGCCGCATGTGCGCCGAAGGCAAGCGCCCGATCTGCCAGGACACCGGCATCGTCAACGTGTTCATGAAGATTGGCATGGATGTACGCTTCGAAGGTTTTACCGGTACGGTGGCCGACGCCGTCAACGAAGGGGTGCGGCGTGGCTACAACAATCCTGACAACAAGCTGCGCGCCTCGATCGTGGCCGACCCGCAGTTCGAACGCAAGAACACGACTGACAATACGCCGGCCGTGATCCATACCGAGCTGGTGATGGGCGACAAGCTCGATATCCAGATCGCAGCAAAGGGCGGCGGTTCAGAGAACAAGTCCAAATTCGTGATGCTCAACCCGTCTGACAGCGTGGTCGACTGGGTGCTCAAGACGCTGCCCACCATGGGCGCGGGCTGGTGCCCTCCAGGCATGCTTGGCATCGGCATCGGTGGCACGGCCGAAAAAGCCATGCTGATGGCCAAGGAAGCGTTGATGGAAGACATCGACATGTACGATCTGCTCAAGCGCGGACCAGCCAACAAGACAGAAGAGTTGCGCATAGAGCTGTATGAGAAGGCTAACGCACTGGGCATCGGCGCGCAGGGCCTAGGTGGTCTCACTACGGTACTCGATGTCAAGATCAGGATGCATCCAACGCACGCGGCCAGTAAGCCGGTGGCGATGATTCCAAACTGTGCGGCAACCAGACATGCTCACTTCCAGATGGACGGCTCCGGTCCGGTCTATCTGGAAGCGCCACCGCTCTCGGCGTGGCCCGACGTGCGCTGGACGCCCAACACCGAGCGCTCGCAGCGTATCGACGTCAATGCCCTGACAGCCGAACAAGTTGCTTCCTGGAAGCCAGGACAGACGCTGTTGCTCAATGGGCGC
>CAZZVZ010000414.1:0-3450 GCA_964657655.1 Gammaproteobacteria bacterium
TGCGGTGCGCGGGCATTGCGCCAGCGCACCGCGTCGCCCTGCACTTGCTGGTGTCGGATAGCGGCCGGAGTTGGCGCCCGGTCTTCGACGCCGCATAATCTCTGTCGCCATGACCCGACAGAAAAAGCCATCGCCGCCCAGCGCCCACGTCGATACCTTCGCACGCGATCGTCTGCCGCGCGAGGACACCTGGCCTGAATTCCTGTTCGAGTCGAAGAGCGTGCAGTACCCGGCTCTTCTGAACTGTGCCAGCGAGCTGCTCGAGGTGCACATCAAGGCCGGTCGCGGTCATAGCCGCGCAGTCGGCATGCTGGTCGATGGCAAGCCCGTGTTCGCGAGCTACCTGCAACTCAACGCGCAGGCCAACCGCATCGCCAATGTACTGACGCAAAAGCTCGGCCTGGTACCGGGCAATCGTGTGCTGGTGCGCGCACCCAACCACCCGATGTTTGCTGCCATCTGGCTGGCGGCCATGAAGGCGGGCCTGATCGTGGTGCCGACCATGCCACTGCTGCGCGCCTTCGAGCTGCAGCAGGTGCTGCTGAAATCCAACGCCACGCTGGCCCTGTGCGATGCCGCACTGTGCGAGGAATTGCAGGCCTGCATGAAGCCCGATGCAGCGACCTTTGCGCCGAGCCTGCAGCGCATCGTGCTGTTTCGCTCGGGCGAACCGGGTTCGCTCGAGCATCTGATCGAGGGGGTCTCGGACCAGTTCAAGACCGTTGCGACGCGCGCTGACGATATCTCGATGCTGGCCTTTACCTCCGGCACCACGGGCGAGCCCAAGGCGACGGTGCACTTCCACCGCGACGTGCTGGCGATGTGCGACAGCTTCTCGCGCACCATCTTGAAACCGGACGCCAGCGATCTCTTCATCGGCACGCCGCCGATCGCGTTCACCTTCGGTCTGGGCGGCCAGCTGTGTTTTCCGCTGCGCGTGGGTGCCGCTGTGATTCTGATCGAAAGGCTCACGCCCGAACTGATGCTGCAGGCAATCGAGGTCAGCGGGGCCAGCATCTCGTTTACCGCACCCACCTTCTATCGCCAGATGGCGCTGATCCTGAAGGCGCGCAGATCGAGCCCAGAGAGACCATTGCTCGCGAGCCTGAAGAAAAGCGTCTCGGCCGGTGAGGCCCTGCCTGACGCGATCCGCACCATGTGGCGCGACTGCACCGGCATCGAGATGATCGATGGCATCGGCAGTACCGAGATGATGCACATCTTCATCTCGTCAGCCGGTCACGAGGTCAGACGCGGCGCGATTGGCCGGGTGGTGCCGGGCTACCAGGCGATGGTGGTGGACGATCACATGCGCCCGGTTCCATTCAACACCATCGGCAAGCTGGCCGTGAAAGGTCCGACCGGCTGCCGCTATCTTGACGACGCCCGTCAGACCAAATATGTGCGCGACGGATGGAATCTGCCAGGCGATGCATTCACCATGGATGCCGACGGCTACTTCTTCTATCAGGCGCGCACCGACGACATGATCATTTCAGCCGGCTACAACATCGCCGGTCCCGAAGTCGAAGCGGTGCTGTTGACCCATGAAGCGGTGGCCGATTGCGGCGTGGTGGGTATCGCCGACGGCGAGCGCGGCCAGATCGTCAAGGCATTCGTGATCTTGAAGCCGCACGCAGAGCCCGGTGACGGCCTCATCAAGGCGCTACAGGACTTCGTCAAGGCCAGCATCGCGCCCTACAAGTATCCGCGGGCCATCGAATTCTGCCGCGAGCTGCCACGCACCGAGACGGGCAAGCTGCAGCGCTTCAGGCTGCGGGTAGGTCGATCCTCGTAGCTGCGCTGTCCGGGCGTTTGCTGACCCACAGCACCATCAGGCTCACCGCTGACAGCAGCGCCACCACCATGATGACCATCGGTTCGAGCCCGGAGCGGCCGAACCACGCGTCGAGCGCCACCACAGTAAAGGCGGTGCCGGCGACTCTTGCGGTCTCGAGCTGCCGCGCCAGGCGAAAGCCATCAAACCACGCCGTCAGCGACACCAGCGAGGCCGTCAGATAGGCGCAATAGCCAAGCGCAGACCAGATGCCGATCCGCCCCTGGGAGCCGAGGAAATCGACCGCGACACCAAGCAGCAGGGCGAACTGCACCAGGCCATACAGCACCTCCTGGCGCGACAACGCCGGCAGATGACGCTTGCGACCGATATCGAAGGCAGCACGGGGATAGCGTGCGGCCATTTCTATAGACTGCCAGCCAGGCGGCCCGAGCCAGAGCAGGACGCGCTCGCGCCAGCTGGTGGCACGCCAGCTGTCGCGCAGCGCTGCTGCGTAGACCTCAAGATTGGCCCACAGCGGATTGAAACTGCCCAGTGGTGCGCGCGTGCCATAGACGCAAGGCTCGTCCAGATCTTCCGGCTCGAAGCTGTTGAACAGGCGATCCCAGATGATCAGGATGCCGCCATAGTTGCGATCCAGATAGCGCTGGTTGACGGCGTGGTGCACGCGGTGATTCGAAGGCGAGGCAAACCACCGGTCGAACCAGCCGAGCGAGCCGATCAGCTCGGTGTGGATCCAGAACTGGTACAACAGGTCGATCAGGGCCGCGGCTGCGAACACCTCGACCGGCACACCGACCAGCGCCATGGGCAGATAAAACAGCCAGCCGAGCAGCACGCCGGAGCTGGTTTGCCGTAGCGCCGTGCAGAGGTTGTAGAACTCGCTCTGGTGATGCACCACGTGCGCCGCCCAGAGCAGGTTGACCTCGTGGCCGGCGCGATGCAGCCAGTAGTAGCAGAAGTCATAGAGCAGCACTGCGCCGACCCACACCAGCGGTGAATCGGCGGGCAGGTGAAACAGCGCGATGTGGCGAAACGCGAGCGCATAAAGACCGATGCGCAGCAGCCGGCTGAACACGCCGGTGACCTGCGACAGGATGCCAAGCCCGATGCTCGCTACCGCATCGCCCGCGTGATACACCTGCCTGCCCATCTGGCGCGCGGCCAGCAGCTCGAGCGCGATCAGCAGGAAAAAGACCGGCGTTGCGAGCGTGATGATGCGCTCTTGCACCCCGACTCCTCAGGCAGCCTTCTTGAGCAGCTCCTTGTCGCGCAGCTCACGGCGCAGGATCTTGCCGACGTTGGTCTTGGGCAGGTCGTCCCGGAACTCGATGTAGCGCGGCTTCTTGTATCCGGTCAGCTGATCCTTGAGGAAATCGGCCAGCTGCTTCTCGGTCAACGTCGAGTCCTTGCGCACCACGAAAATCTTCACGACTTCGCCCGAGTGTTCGTCCGGCACACCGATGGCCGCGCACTCGAGCACGCCCGGATGCGTCACCACCACACCCTCGATCTCGTTCGGGTAAACATTGAAGCCGGAGACCAGAATCATGTCCTTCTTGCGATCCACGATGCGCGTGTAGCCGCGCTCGTCCATGATGCCAATATCGCCTGACTTGAAGTAGCCGTCCGGACACATCACCTTGGCCGTC
>CAZZVZ010000415.1:0-3442 GCA_964657655.1 Gammaproteobacteria bacterium
ATTGCAGCGCCGCGTATTGCTCGACCAGCGCTGCAATCTGCTTTCTGAGCTGATCCTTCTTCAGGCTGTCGACCAGAACGGCTGCTTCACTCATTGCTGTAGGCCTCAATTTGTCCGAGGGTCACGGCGCGCATCGATTTTCCCGCGCGCTCGGCGGCGTGCCATGCGACGATTTCGAGCAGCGCTCGCTCGAGCGGCCAGCGCGGCTGCCAAGCCAGTCGCGCGTGAGCCTTGGTGCAATCGAGCCTCAAGGTATGCGCCTCATGCGGATGTGTGCTGCCATCAATCTGCCAGCCCGGCTGATCGCCCCAGGTGTCCGACAGGGTCTTGACGATCCATTCGACCGGGCGTGCATCACTGTCTGCTGGACCAAAATTCCAGGCTTCGGCAAAGGCGCTGCCTTTCGTCGTGAGTGCTTCAGCCAGCATCAGATAGCCACGCAGCGGCTCAAGTACGTGCTGCCAGGGCCTCACCGCGTGGGGGTTGCGGATCACGACGGGCTGCTGGTCCTCGAAGGCCCGCACGATATCGGGCACCAGCCGGTCCGCAGCCCAGTCGCCTCCACCGATCACATTGCCCGCTCGCGCTGTGGCCACCGCCACCTTTTTGCCTGCCGCCGGGTCTGAGAAGAACGAGGCGCGGTAGGCTGCGCTGACCAGTTCGGCGCAGCCCTTGCTGCTGCTGTATGGATCGAGGCCGCCCATCGCTTCGTTCTCGCGGTAGCCCCATTGCCATTCCTTGTTGTCGTAGCACTTGTCGCTTGTGACCACCACCACCGCCTTGACACTGTCGGTGACGCGCGCCGCATCGAGCACATGGGCCGTGCCCATCACGTTGGTGGAGAATGTATCGAGTGGATGCTGGTAGGAGTAGCGCACCAGCGATTGCGCTGCCAGATGGAGCACCACCTCGGGTTTAGCACGCTGCATGCACGCGCGAATCGAGTCTGGTTCGCGGATATCTCCGACGACCGAATGCATCTGGCTTGCGACCTCGGCGCGTTCGAATAAATTGCGCGAAGAAGGTGGTGGCAGCGCGAAACCCGTCACCTTGGCACCCAGATGCTGCAGCCACAGGCACAGCCAGCTCCCCTTGAAGCCGGTGTGCCCCGTAACGAGAACCGAACGGTTCCTCCAGAAGTCCTGCATGCTACGACCACACCTTCCAGGGTGCCTGATCGGCGGCCCACAGCGCTTCGAGGCGCGATTTGTCTCGCAGGGTGTCCATCGGTTGCCAGAAGCCGTTGTGGATCCAGGCCTCGAGCTGCCCCTGCCCGGCAAGCGTCTCGAGCGGCTCTTGTTCCCATAGCGTGGCGTCGCCGTCGATATAGTCGATCACCTCGGGTGACAGCACGAAGTAACCGCCGTTGATCCAGCCGCCGTCCCCATGCGGCTTCTCCAGAAATTGTGTGACCCTGGTCCCTTCAAGACCGAGCAGGCCAAAGCGCCCGGGCGGCTGGGTGGCCGTCATGGTGGCAAGGCGCCCATGGGCGCGGTGAAAGGCAATCGATGCCTTGATGTCGATGTCGCCCACGCCGTCGCCGTAGGTCATGCAGAATGCATCGCCGTCGAGGTATTGCCTGACCCGCTTCAGTCGCCCCCCGGTCTGGGTTGCATCGCCGGTATCGACCAGCGTGACCTTCCACGGTTCGGCCTTGCGATGGTGTACGGTCATCTGGTTTTGTTCCATGTCGAAGGTGACGTCCGACATGTGCAGGAAGTAGTTGGCGAAGTACTCCTTGATCAGATAGCCCTTGTAGCCGCAGCAGATGATGAACTCGGTGACACCGTGAAAGGAGTAGCTCTTCATGATGTGCCACAGAATCGGGCGTCCACCGACCTCGATCATCGGTTTGGGTCGCACCGAGGTCTCTTCCGAGAGCCGTGTGCCAAGGCCACCGGCCAGAATGACTGCTTTCATAGGATGTCGTGAAATCTCGGCAACGAGCCCGGCGCTGGCGCGTCTGATGACGCCCCACCAGGCGCTGCTAGGGTGCTTAGGACCGAATGTTTTGACATGTGTACCCGCAGTCGTTGGCCAATCGACCAGCACCGCAGATGCCGACCGACGTCCTCGTGACGCCGGATTCGACGGGTGCAGCCGGGTCGCCTCGAGCGCAATGATAAACCGAGCCAGACGCGAGCCGGCTATCTTGATGCCCTCGGTGCACCGGGGTGGGCGTTTCTTCAGCAGCCCGCAGGGAACGTGGCGCGCAGCGCATGCAACCCGGTAAAAGCGCTTTAAAACAGGTGCTTATGGCAGGCGTCGCAGGCGGCTATGGCGCGCGTGCCTTGTCAGGCAAGAAGCGATCGAATAGATACAGCACACCACCGACCACACTCCATACCGATGACAGCCCGAAAAAAATCAGGGAGAAAAGCACTGCCGTCTCGGCTCCGGCGCTGATGCTGCCGCCGCTTTGCGTCGAGACCGTCAGACCGTAGGCAGCAAACAGGAAGACGAAGATGCCCTCTCTGACGCCGTGGCCGCCGATGCTGATCGGCAGGCTGATGACACAGGTTGCAATGGTAAAGATCTGCAGCATGGTAATGAAGCTGACCTCGACACCGATGGCGCTTGCGATGTTCATGCCCGCGCCGATCAGCACGAACGTCAGCGCAAACGCCGCTGCGATCGCGCATCCGGTGGCAGGCGCTGCACTGTAATGGGCGCGGTAGCCAGACAGAAGCAGGCTGCCAATGTGGCGTCTCGGCACTTTCTCCCACAAGCGCGTGACCCAGGGCGGACTGCGGTGAAACGGCCAGATCGCGATCAGCGCGCCGCCGCACAGCATCGCCAGAAATACTGCAACCAGCGCCAGCACCACGCTGCGCAGTTCGGGATGCCTTGACATCACTTCGTGCTGCCACGGCAGCATCGCGATGGTACAGACCAGCATCACCAGCAATCCCAGCAGCCGGTCGATCAGCACCGACAACGTGGCGTTGGTGCGCTGGTTGCGCCCGTAGCGCATCGCCATCATGGCGCGGATGACATCGCCGCCGACCGCACCCAGCATGAAGGCATTGAAGAACTGCGCGATGAAGGTGATCTTGACGGTCACCAACAGCGGTGCATCGATCTGCTGCACGCGCAGCAGAAACCACCAGCGCAAGCCGGAAAAAACGTAGGCGACACCGAGCAGCGCGCAAGCGATCAGCAGGGCGCGGGGTTCGGCATCCATGAAACGGGTCCACAGAGCACGCCACTGCACCGTCTCGATGAAGTAGCCGATCAGGACCACGGTCACGAGAGTCCTCAAGACCGCGTTTCTTACCTGATGCGAAGCCTGCTTGTTCGGCTGATCGAGTTCCAACGAGGCGTGCCAGACGATTGGCTAGGCGCTCTTACTGACGGCCTGCGAGGTTGTACGTGGGCGCGCCACGTAGAGCAGCTGGTAGCCGAACAGGCTGGGTAACAGCGCGGTGACCATGGCCAGCAG
>CAZZVZ010000416.1:0-3426 GCA_964657655.1 Gammaproteobacteria bacterium
CCAGTGGACTTCCTCGACCTGTTCGGCCGGCTCAATATTGAGATTGACGACCACCGCCTCATTGTCGCTGCGCATCAGCACGCACTGTAGCGGCTCATCGTTGCTGGCATTGATTTCCTGGTGCGGCACGAAAGGCGGCACGAAGATGAAATCGCCAGGCCCTGCTTCCGCCGTGAATTCGAGATGGTTGCCCCAGCGCATGCGCGCCTTGCCGTGTACCACGTAGATCACGCTTTCGAGCGGCCCATGATGGTGGGCACCGGTCTTGGCATTGGCGTGAATGGTCACCGTGCCGGCCCAGATCTTCTGCGCCCCAACGCGCGCATGGTTGATCGCTGCCGCGCGCTGCATGCCGGGCGTCTGCGCGGTGTTGGTATCGAGCTGATCGCCGCGGATGACTCTCACGCCGTTGTCACGCCATTCGCTGCCGTCTGGGTCGTCGTGCATGATGTTGTGCTAGCGATGCAGGTTGATGGTATCGCGCGTCTCGATGGCAACGCGCCGCGCGGCCAGGGCGAAATCCTCGCCCCCCGAGGCATACAGGACCGCCCGGGACGAGTTGATCATCATGCCCCCTTCGGCGGTCCGTCCGGCCGTGACCGTGGCCTCGACATCGCCGCCCTGGGCGCCGATGCCTGGCACCAGCAGCGGCATGTCGCCGATCAGGGCGCGCACCTGGGCCAGTTCGTTGGGGAAGGTGGCGCCCACCACCAGGGCGCACTGGCCGCCTTCATTCCATTTTTCGGCGACAGTCGATGCGACATGCAGGTAGAGCGCCCGCCCGCGGGTCTCGAGCGCCTGGAAATCGCTGCCGCCTGCATTTGAGGTGCGGCACAAGATGATGGCGCCCTTGCCCTGGTAGGCGAGATAGGGCGCGACCGAGTCATATCCCATGTAGGGTGACAAGGTCACGGCGTCGGCCTGGTAGCGCTCGAACACTTCGCGCGCGTAGTTTTCCGCAGTCGGTCCGATGTCGCCGCGCTTGGCGTCGAGAATCACCGGGATCTCGGGGTAGGTACTGTGGATGTAGTCGATCACGTCCTCAAGCTGGTCTTCGGCGCTTTGCGCTGCGAAGTAGGCGATCTGGGGCTTGAAGGCGCACACCAGATCATGGGTCGCATCGACAATTGCGCAGCAGAAGGTGCGGATGGCATCGGGAGCCTCGCGCAGGTGTCTTGGGAAACGCTTCGGATCCGGATCGAGGCCGACACACAACAGGCTCGAAGAGCGCATCCAGCGCGAGCGAAGCGCCGGCATGAAGCTCAGCACTGAAGGTGGGGAATCGATGGTGGCCATGATGTTGTGTGCGGTGTGCGACAGCGCTTGGCAGGATTCCAGTCAGGAATTGTCAGCCGGCGACGCGCGATCTCCAATACCCTCAATGATACCGGCTGCCGTGCCCTCGCGTGGTGCGGTAGCATTCTCGCCTTCCGCGACAAGCGCGATCCGACACAACTTTTCTTGAGAATTCGACTGCCTTGAGCGCCTTACCACCTGCTTTCCTGCCACCGCGGTTTTCGCGCCAGTCGCTGGCCAATCTGCTGGCGCTGCTGTTCCTGACGCTCGCCTGGGGTGGGAACTGGCCGGTCGCAAAGCTTGGTGTTTCTGCCATGCCGCCACTTTGGTTCCGTGCGCTTGGTACGGCAGGTGGCGTGCTGGTGCTGTTGTGCTTCGCGCGGCTGCGCGGGATCAGTCTTCTGGTGCCAAAGGGCAGGCGCCTGCGCCTGGTGGCGCTGGCACTGCCGAACATGGTGCTCTGGTACGCACTGGTGTCGATCGCCCTGGTCACGGTTCCAGCCGGCAGGGCCGCGATCCTCGGCTTCACCATGCCGGCCTGGGTCGCGCTGCTCGGCCTGTTTGGCTTTGGCGAACGCCCCGACCGGCTGTCGCTCGCAAGTGTTGGCCTGTCGCTGCTCGCCACTGGCTTGCTGGTGGGCGGCACCACCATCGTTTCCGGCCAGAGCCTTGCCATCGGGCTGATCGTGCTGGCTGCCATGAGCTGGGGCGTGGGCACCATCTTGCTGCGTCGCTGGCCGATCGAAATCGACACCACCGCCTTGACGCTGTGGATGCTGCTGACCACGGCGCTTGCGTTATTCTTTCTGAGCGCGTTGCTGGAACGCTCGCACTGGGTGTTGCCTGATCGCGCCGGCTGGTACGCGATCGCCTACAACGCTTTCGTGGTGGTGGGCTTTGGCAACATTGCCTGGTTCGCACTGGCGCGTCGGCTGCCGCCGGTGCTGAGCGGCCTGTCGACCATGATGATTCCAGTGATCGGCGTGTTCTCGAGCATCCTGATGATGGGCGAGGTGCCGGGCGTGAGTGACTGGGTGGCACTTGCGCTGGTCGCAGCGGCGCTGTTCCTTTCCGTGGTGCCACGACCACGCACGCGCGCAAAGCACGACTAAGCCCCAAGCAAAGATTGCCAGCGCTTCGCTTTGGCCTGATGATTTCACGAGCCTCGAGCCGCGCCTGATGGCAGACGCCTCGAATCTGGAGAGCGTTCCCTTGCACACCCCGCGTGACCCGTTTGCAGAGCCGGTCAATTCTGCCGTCTTCAACGAACCGCAATTGCCGATGCGGATCCTGCCGATTCAGGATGGCTTTCTCTGGTGGCTGGAAGCGTTTCGTCTCTTCAAGCTCGATATGCTGCGCTGGATAGGGGCCGGTCTGATATTCCTGTTGTTGTGTGCCTTGGTCCTGAAAATCCCGTTGCTTGGCCCGATCCTGCAGCATGTTCTTCAGACCGTGCTGCTGGGAGGGTTGTTGCTTGGCTGCCGCAGGGTGGATGCTGGGGAGAGATTTCGTATCGGCAGCCTGTTCTGGGCCTTCGAACGGCACCACTTCCAGACCCTTACGATCATGGCGCTCGTGATGATCGTGGGATTCGTTGCGTTTTTTCTCGTGATCGGCATCAGCCTTGGCGCGCTTGGTCTGGCGGTTTCGGTCAGTCACGTGGTGACACTGACGAATACAGAGAATCTGCCGATGATCGTCCTGTTGCTGCTGATCACGACCCTGGCAGTATCGGCGGTGGGGATGTTCTACTGGTTCGCACCGGGACTGATTGTGTTCTGCGGTGTGGGGCCGATCGATGCAATGAGACTTAGCTTTGTTGCATCCTTGAAGAACATGGCGCCGATGCTGACCTTCGGCATTGTCGCGGCCCTGATTTTGCTCGCGGGCCTCGTATTGGCGAGTTTCGGAAACGTGGGCGTGGTCGTCACAACCATCGTCTGCATCGTGCTCGGACCAGTAGCACTGGTCACGTTCTACACGAGTACGCGTGCGGTATTTGGCAGCGCTACCAGCGCCGACCCCGCGCACTGATCAGGCAGCGCTCTTGTGCACCTGCCGTGGGCGATTGGCATAGGCAGCATCAAACAACGCTTCGAGCTGTGCGTTGCTGCCGCGCAGACCGTCGAC
>CAZZVZ010000417.1:0-2998 GCA_964657655.1 Gammaproteobacteria bacterium
TGCCGCAGCCGCTTGGCGAACTGGATGCCAGAGGTGTCCGGCAGCATCCAGTCGAGCAGGATCAGATCGGGCAGTTCAGCCCGAATCAGGGTCAGTGCCTGTTCCACGCTGGCAGCCCGCAGGGCCTTGTGCCCGGCGAAAGTCAGGTTGACCGCGACCAGTTCCTGGATCGCCGGTTCGTCTTCCACCACGAGAATGGTACTTGCCATGTTACTGTGTCCAGTCGTTCGTCCTGCGTCGCAGAATAAGACAGTTCCATGACCGTAGCATGACAGTGGTATCGCCGTTCACAAAAGGGGCCAAGGCGCCCGTTTTCACCGCATAAAACCATGACCGACGTCTCAAAACCGGGCATGCGCGTCAAGGAATTGGTGGTTCACGCCCGCTCCCGGGTGCTTGACGTGACTTTTGCCGACGGCCAGCATTTCTCCTTTTCATTCGAATTCTTGCGCGTCAATTCACCCTCTGCGGAGGTGCTCGGTCACGGTCCGGGCCAGGAAGTCCTGCAGACCAACAAGCGCGATGTCGACATCAAGCAGCTCGAGCCGGTCGGCAATTACGGGGTCAAGCCTGTGTTCGACGATGGCCATGAGACCGGCATCTTTTCCTGGGACTACCTGTTGCATCTCGGGCAGAATCAGGAGCGCCTGTGGGGCGAGTATCTGGCAAAGCTCGATGCCGCCGGTGCCTCGCGCGACCCGCTGCCGCAGATGCGCTCGATCCCCATCAAGCGCCTTCCGTAACACTTTTGGCCTATGCGATTCCAACATGACAGAACCTGAAACCCATTTCGGTTACCAGCGCGTTGCCGAGGCCGACAAGTCGGCACGCGTGGCGGACGTGTTCGATTCGGTGTCCAAGAACTACGACGTGATGAACGATCTGATGTCGCTTGGCATGCATCGGCTGTGGAAGGCGTTTACCATCGGCCGGGCCAACGTGCGCCCGGGACAGAAGGTGCTCGACATTGCAGGCGGCACAGGCGACCTGGCATCGGCCTTCGCGCGCAGCGCCGGGCCGCTCGGTGAAGTCTGGCTCACCGATATCAATCAGAGCATGCTCTCGGTCGGCCGCGACAAGCTGATCGACCGCGGCGTGATGCTGCCGATGGCGCTATGTGACGCCGAAGCGCTGCCATTTGCCGATCATCATTTCGATCTGGTTACGGTCGCCTTCGGACTGCGTAACATGACGCACAAGGAGCAGGCGCTGCGCGAGATGACGCGCGTGCTAAAGCCGGGCGGTCGCCTTATGGTGCTGGAATTCTCCAAGGTCTGGAAACCGCTGCAGCCGGTGTATGACGCGTACTCATTTAGGGTCTTGCCCTGGCTTGGCAAGAAAGTCGCCGACGATGCCGACTCGTATCGCTATCTGGCCGAGTCGATTCGCATGCACCCCGACCAGGATACGCTCAAGACCATGATGGCAGACGCGGGGCTCTCGCAGGTCAAGGTCTTCAATCTGGCGATGGGCGTGGTGGCACTGCACGAAGGCGCGAAGCTCTGATGTCCAACGCGTCTTCCAACGCGCGCGGCGAGCGCACCTGGCCGCCTTTGCCGGCACGCCCTGATGCATGGCTGCTGCCCCTGTTGCCGCTGCTGTACGGCGTCAACCGCCTGCTGGCCAGCGAACCATGGGCCGTCGAGACCCTGAGGCCGTTCATTGGCAAGACGGTGCGCCTTGCGCTCGGGCCGCTTGCAGCGAGCCTGCTGATCAGCAATCAGGCGCGTTTCGCATTTGCCAAGAGTGCGCTCAGCCCGGATCTGGTCATCACCGTGCCGCTGGCTGATTTCAGCGCACTTTCCATGGCACCTGAGCGCGCCACGGCACTCGTCAAGATCGAAGGCGATAGCGAATTCGCCGCTGCACTGGCGCTGCTGGCAAAAAATCTCAGGCCCGATCTGGAGGAGCAGCTGTCGCGCGTGTTCGGCGATGTGCTTGCGGTGCGCATCATGGCCGGCGTCCATGCTTTTGGCGAGGCGGCACGCGCCTTTCGCAGGCGCGCTGCAGAAAACGTCGCCGAGTATCTGCTCGAAGAGCAGCCGTTGTTGGTGCGCGCGCGTGACGTCAATGACCTGGGCGCGCAGTTGCGGGTCCTGCGTGATGATCTGGCCCGCCTCGAAAAGCGCATCGAGTACCTGTCACCGGCACTGTAATGCAACTGTTTCGGCTTCTTCGCATCTGGCGCGTGATGTGGCGCTTCGGTCTGGACCAGATCGCCACCGACAGTTTGCGGTTGCCGATCCCGCACTGGCTGCAAGGCTTTGGCCGTGATCTGTCCAGCCCGCGCGGCGTGCGCCTTCGACTCGCGCTGGAAGCGCTTGGACCGATCTTCGTCAAGTTCGGTCAGCTCATGTCGACGCGCCGTGACCTGCTGCCAGCCGACATCGCGGATCAGCTGGCCCTGCTGCAGGATCGTGTAGCGCCGTTCGATCCGGCGCTCGCCGTGCGCCAGATCGAACTGTCGCTCGGTCAGCACCCCGACATTCTGTTCGAAAGCTTCGATCGCATCCCGGTCGCCTCCGCATCGATCGCCCAGGTGCACTTCGCTCGCCTGCACGATGGACGCGAGGTCGCGGTCAAGGTGCTGCGACCAAACATGCGACGCGCCATCGATCGCGACATCCGTCTGATGTACACCGCAGCCGGTCTGGTGGAGAGATTGTGGGCCGACGGCAAGCGGCTACGCCCACGCGACGTGGTGGGCGAGTTCGACAAGCATCTGCACGACGAGCTCGACCTGATGCGCGAAGCGGCCAACGCGTCGCAGTTGCGGCGCAACTTTCTCGACTCCGACCAGCTGCGCGTGCCCGAGATGATGTGGGACTACTGCTCCGAGCAGGTGATCGTCATGGAGCGCATGTACGGCATCCCGATCTCGCGCACCGACGAGCTGCTCGCCGCTGGCATCGACTTGAAGAAGCTGTCGCGCGACGGCGTCGAGATTTTCTTCACGCAAGTCTTCAAGCACGGCTTCTTTCACGCCGACATGCATCCA
>CAZZVZ010000417.1:3008-3424 GCA_964657655.1 Gammaproteobacteria bacterium
TCCAGGCAACATCTATGTCGGCACCCGTGAACACAATGGCGGCGCCGATTTCAACCGCTATATCGCGCTCGACTTCGGCATCGTTGGCACCCTCACTGACTTCGACAAGAACTATCTGGCGCAGAACTTTCTGGCGTTTTTTCGGCGCGACTACAAACGCGTCGCGATGCTGCATATCGAGTCGGGCTGGGTGCCCAAAGACACACGTGCCGATGAACTGGAATCGGCCATCAGGGCCTGCTGCGAGCCGATCTTCGATCGGCCGCTGGCCCAGATTTCCTTCGGTCAGGTGCTATTGAGGCTGTTTCAGACCTCGCGCCGCTTCAACGTCGAAGTGCAGCCGCAACTGGTGCTGCTGCAAAAGACCCTGCTCAATATCGAAGGCATGGGCCGTGAACTCGATCCGGAACTGGATC
>CAZZVZ010000418.1:0-3420 GCA_964657655.1 Gammaproteobacteria bacterium
ACGGCGGCTCGGGCAGGACCACCCGCCAAGCGCCGGTCAGGCGCGCAGCGGTTGGCCGCTAGAACGCCAGACCCATGCCGACGTCGACGCGGCTGAAGTCCTTGTTGATGCGGAAGTTCTGCGCATCGAGCTTGAACACCACGCTTGGCGTCAGGTAGAAATTGGCGCCAATGGTCGTGACGATGTCGTTGGAGTACGGGTAGTTGGCGAACGTCATGCCTCCGGCATCGGCTGGCAAGAGCGCCACCGGACGCGACGAGAAGCCCGGCACCAGACCCTCGTAGTCCGAGCCCATGTTGTAGCGCTCGTAGCGGATGAACGGCGACAGGTGCATCTCGCCTTGCTGCCAGACGTTGTAGGCGCCCTGCAGATACCAGCCGTAGAACTGCGCCGGCAGGGGGTTGGCAGCGCCTGGGAATTCGGCGTTGGCGGGCCCGGTATCGGTAATCATGCCCTTGGCAAACAGGGCCGACAGATCAAGCCGTCCGGGGTTGTAGCGCAGGTGGCCTTCCCACAGCAGCACATGGTTGTCGTCCGGCACATTGGCGAAGACCCGACCGACGCCGCCGTAGAAGGCCGATGCGCCCACGCGCAGACCCGCGACGCCGAGGTAGTCGCCCGACAGATAGACAGCCGCATGCTTGGCGCTGGCGAGCGCGTCTTCCTGGTGGGTCGCCTGCAGTGGCGCGACATCGTTGTCTTCGAGCTCGAGTGCGGTCTGATAGGGGACAAACTCGGGCGTGAAGTTCCACTTCGACAGGTCCTGGCTGGTGGTCAGGCCAACGCTGTACTTGAAACCGTTGTCGGTGTTGCCATGCAGGTTGATGCCGGCCTCGCGCCAGGTGCTCGGAATGATCAGGGTCTCGACAAAATTGCGCTGCACGCCGTAGAAATTGGTCGGTTCGTGATTCTCATTCAAGAGACCCGCCGGAATCAGAAAGACACCGACATCGCTGCCCACGTGATCAGTCCAGTCGTGACTGATGTAGAACTGCTCGACTTCGAACTCACCCGGATCGCTGGCCGATGACACGGCGTGCTCGACTTCGAACTCCGAATTAAAACGCGTGGTGGAATTGAACTGGTAGCCGATGCCAAACACGGCGCGCGCCAGGTCGGCCTGACGCAGATCCGAATTGTGCGTCGGGCTCGTGCCATAAAGTTCGCCATAGCCCCACAGGTTGATATTTTCAAGGGGCGACACCTTGGCGGCGGCCACCTGCACCTGCTCTGCGGTGCTTTGCACCTGCGCCTGGATCTGCGCGGTCTGCTGCGCCTGCAAGGCCTGCTGTTGCTGCAGCTTGGCGATCGCGTCAACCTGAGCCGGTGCCGGCACGACCGCGACCGGGGCTGCAACTGGCGCTGCTGCGGGAATCTGGCCACTCGCCTGCATTGCCCTGATCTGCGCTTTCAGCTCGTTGACCTCGCGCGTTAGCGTGTCGACCTTGCTTTCCAGTTTCTTGACGACTTTGCTTTCTGGCGGATCATCGCCTGGTGCAGCGTGGCCAAGCTGGGGCACAGCATTGAGCGCGAGCACCATGGCGAGCAGCGGAAAGGTCGCAATTCTGTTTTTCATTTGGTTGAGGTTCCTGGGGTAGTGGCGGTGGTCGCGCTGCTCGCAGTGGCAGCTGCGTTGGCGGCCTGGCATTGCGCGGGGGTCGGTGCTGCAGATGGATTGGCCGGGTCGTAGCCATCCACCAGCGTGCACAGAAACACCACGATCGAATTGATCTCCGAACTGGTCAGGGTCGGCGCGATGAGCGGGTTGTACGGCACCTCGACAATATTGATGTTGGCGTCGTACAGCTGCGGCAGATCGTTGTACGGCACGTCAGGTGTCACACCGTCCTGCTTGATAAACCAGCGTGCCGGATTGGTGTCGCGCGTTGCGTAGAAGCTCACCGCATCGTTGAGATTGCTGAATTCACCGTTGTGGAACAAGTGCTGGCGCAGCGCGGCGTTGCGCAGCGTGGGCACGCGGAACATGCCGCAAAGCGATGGCGTGGTGAGATTGGTGCGCAGCGGCCCGCACAGCCCCATGTCGTAATACTGGTCGTTGGGCGCACCGAGCGAGGTGCCGTTGAGCGGCGCGTAGGGCAGCACCGTGCCGCCCTGGTTGGCCCTGATGGCCCAGTTGCGCGGAACGCCGATGTTGTCGTAGGTGAAGTCGGTGAACATGGCCGGCGTACTGCCCGACTTGGTCGCCGGATGGCAGGAGGTGCAGTTGCCCTTGGTCGGACTGATAAAGATGGCGAAGCCGGCGGCTTCGGCAGACGTGAACGTCGCCTTGCCGCCCTGGACCGCGTCGAACTTGCTTGAGAACGGGCGGAATTCGGTGTCCTCGCTTTCATAGGCGGCGAGTGCCAGGCCGATATCGGCAAGCGCGGTGTTGGGATCGTCAAGCGCTGCGCTGCCGTAAACAGCAACGAACTGGGCCAGGTAAGGCCGCTTCTTGAGACGATCGACGACTTCACTGGCTCCGCTGTTGGCCATCTCAAACGATGTGATGAACGGCTGCTGGGCCTGCTCGGCCAGGGTTGCTGCACGACCATCGCGAAACAGACCACCCGTTGGCGTGCCGTCCGTCTGGAAGTAGAAGTTCGGGATCAACGAGGCGTACGTCAGGCTTGGCGCGCTGCGCAGGCCCGGCATGTCCATGTTCGGCCCGCCAAGCGGTACCGACAGGCCGTCGTTGGCCGAGAATGCGTTTGCCTTAACATGGCAGGTGGCACAGGACTGCTTGCCCGACACCGACAGAGCCACATCATTGAAAATGAGCTGGCCGAGCTGCGCCCGTGCGGAGAGACCCGCGTCATCGCTGCTCGCCACGCTCCCCGAACTGCCTGAACCAGCGTTGCTGGTGCTCCCTGTCGAGGTCGAACTGGTTGAGGCAGGCGCCGAACTGCCTCCCCCACCACCGCCACCACCGCCACACGACATCAGAACCAGGCTCAGCACCACAAGCCCCACCCTTTGCATCACTGTTCCCGCCACTTGGTATCCCTTTGGTATGCAGAATGTTATTACGAATCATTCTCATTTCTATTTTAGCCTAAAGGTCGAGGCTTGAGGCAAATGCCGGACAGAAATATGGTTTTGTGCAACATCGGGGACCGCAACCGGTGCGCGGGGGGCGGCCTTGGAGCACTACGCAAGGCGCCGCTGCACCCCTTTCATCGGGTGCCGCATTCACACCACGCAGTGCAGTGTCGCGCTTCGTTCGAGATGAGCCAGGAGCGAGCAGCGAAGCTGTCTCTTCCGCTGACACATGACCCGGCAATGCCGGCATGGCTGTGTCTCGGCAAGCGCTGGCGTCTAAAGGGAACTGCAGTGACTCGCCGTGAGAGACAGCCGGCCGGCCTCGGTCAGTCGGCGTCTTGGTCTTGTCAGGCGAGCCAGGTCATGACCAACGCGCATGAC
>CAZZVZ010000419.1:0-3407 GCA_964657655.1 Gammaproteobacteria bacterium
CGCCTCCATCCGCCCCGATCATCGAATGGCGGGACGCGCAGCGCCAGCCGGATTCGCGAGCGCCGGCATGCGGTTCTGCTGGCGTGTTACCAGGCCTCGCTGACGCGTTCGTCACCCAAGCAGAACGCGTGCTCCCTGCACAACACTTTTCCGTCCGCGTCGGCGTGAAACGCGGTTGGTCAACCGAGTTCCTCTTATAATCGTTTAGTGCCTGTGCCGATACGAAGAGCGTTGAAGCATTCGCCTGTAGGACAGGGGAGATAGATTTCGCTCGGTTTAGAGCGCAGTTTCCGATTCGATTAAGACAAGGAGAAGGCTGTGACCAAGATTCACATGGTATTACCCGCAACGCTGCTGGCGCTCGCTTCCATGCAAGCTTTTGCACAGGACGCCGGCTCGGCATCGGTGACCAACACCGCGCCTACCTCGCGCGCTGAAGTGAAGGCAGAAACCAAGGCAGCTGAAAAGGCCGGCACGATTCCACGTGGTCAAGCCGGTTCGGTCAAGGCCGACGTCGGCACGCCGAGCACTGCCAGCCGTCCTGCAGTCAAGGCTGACACCAAGGCAGCCGTCAAGGCCGGAGCGATTCCGACCGGTCAGGCGATGCCAGAAGGTGCAGAAAAGACCTCACCTTCGACCGCCAGCCGTCCAGAAGTCAAGGCCGAAACCAAGGCTGCAGTCAAGGCCGGCGAGATCCCACGCGGCGAATCGAACACCACCAAGCAGTAATAGCTGAGGCGGCAGTGCCGGCCTCGTGCCGGCCTTGCAGCCCGACTTGAAAGGCGACATCCGCGATGTCGCTTTTTTTTTGCGGGTTACGCGGGCTGTACCAGGAAACCGCTCCGCCGCGCGAGCCTACTTGGTGGCCGCCGCTTCGGCCTGATGTTCCGGCGTGTGCTCGCCCTGCTGCGCGCTGCGCATCTTGGCCAGCTTGGTGTAGAGCCACTCGGCGGCATCGACCGGCACACCGGAGCCGTCCTTCAGCTTGTAGCGGATGCCCGTCATCTCCGAACGCGTGGCGCAAAGACGGATGAAGTCGTCGGCCGTGTGGATGTCGTTCTTGAAGTAGGCCAGCTTGTCGCGCAGATGACTGGCCGCCTTCTCAGCGTCGTAGCTCAATCCATTGCGAATGAAGGTGCCCTGCTTGAGGTTCTCGACCTCGCTGATCAGCTGCTGGATCAGCCGATCTTCGTTGGCGTCAATCGCAAGCGCGCCCTCTGACCAGCCGGCTGCGGCGAGCATCACACAGCTGGCTGCGAGCTGTACCAGGCGGCGCCGGGAGATTGAATGACGATGGAAAAAGAAGTCCACGGGACCACAGGGTGATTGACAGGAGAAATGACTCTAGCGTTCTCGCGTGCTGCGCGCAAAGGTATTTCTCCGCGTTGACGCAAAGGTTGGAAAGGACATCTCGCCTTGCTGCAGCGCAACCTATACGGCCGGTCAGCGCTTAGCGCTGCGATGTGCTCCAATCGCGGTTCACCAACACGGAGTTTTGATGTCGTCTAAAGAATTTACCAGCGAAGACTGGCGCCGTCTGATCGAAAAACTCGGCGAGGACCCCGACCGGCCGGGACTTCGCGAAACACCAGAGCGTGTCACCAAGGCCTGGAACCACTGGACTTCGGGCTACCAGCAGAACCCCGAGGACATCCTCAAAGTTTTTGAAGATGGTGCCGAGAATTATAACGAGCTGATCGTGGTGCGCGGCATACCGGTGTACAGCCATTGCGAGCACCACCTGGCGCCCTTCTTCGGCTTCGCGACCATAGGCTATACGCCGGCTGGCAAAATTGTCGGGCTGTCGAAGCTGACCCGCCTGGTCGACTGTTTTGCAAAGCGCTTGCAGGTGCAGGAACGACTCACCATGCAGGTCGCCAATGCACTGACCGAGCAGCTCGAACCGCGCGCTGTCGGCGTCGTGGTGCGCTGCCGTCACATGTGCATGGAAAGCCGCGGCATCAGGACACCGGGCGAAGAGACCGTAACGTCTGCCCTGACCGGGGAACTGCTGACCAACCTGGGACTGAGAACGGAGTTCTTCGCGCTGGCGCGCGAACGCGCCTAGCGCTATTGCCCGGTGACGTCTAAAGCGGTGATCGGCCGCTAATGACTCGCAGCAGTATCAACACGATGGCAATCACCAGCAGAATATGGATGAAGCCGCCAAGCGTGTAGGACGTCACCAGCCCGAGCAGCCACAGGATGATCAGAACGACAGCGATGGTATAGAGCATTTTGTTCCCTTTCTTGGATAGTTTTAGACCGGCAGTAATTCAAGGGCCGCCGATGCCGCTGGCGGTGACTGCCTGCGCCCTCGCGGAGCCATTCAGCACGATCCGTTCCGCGCTCTCTGGCGGCGTCGCTCGCCGGTGCCAGGCATGCTGACGCTGGCCCTGCTGCTGGGCGGTGCGCTGCTGCTGGTGCTGTTTGCCGCGGAGCTCTTCACCAACGCCCTGGAGCATCTTGGCCAGGCGCTCGGGATCTCAGAAGGGGTCACGGGGTCGCTGTTTGCAGCGGTGGGCACGGCGCTGCCGGAAACGCTGATTCCCCTGATCGCTATCTTTGCGGGCACCACCGAGCCCTCGATTGGCGACGAGAGCGGGGTGGGGGCAATTCTCGGCGCTCCGCTGATGCTGTCGACCCTGACGCTCAGCCTGATGGCGCTGGGCGCCCTGTCGCGTGACGCGAGCCGTCTCTTGACGCCCGAGCCGGTCGGCCTCAAGCGCGACCTGAATTACTTCCTGGTGGCCTTCGTGCTGGCAACGCTGGCGATGTTCATCCCGGTGCAGTTGCGCCTGTTGCGCGTGTTGCTGAGCGTCACCCTGTGCGCGCTCTACTTCGCCTACGTCGCGACCACGCTGCGCGCCTCGCGCGCGCTGGTTGCCTCTGGCCACGGCACGCAAAGCGAAGGCCGGCTGGCATTCGCGCGCATTGGTCTTGGCAGCTCCATGGCAAGCATCGCAGCGCAGGTGATCGTGGCGGTGGCCCTGCTGCTCCTCGGCGCGCAGCGATTTATTGCCGGTGTGGAAGGCGCAGCCGCACTGCTGCACATCACGCCGCTGCTGCTGTCGCTGATGCTGGTGCCGATCGCAACCGAACTCCCTGAAAAGATCAACAGCATCCGCTGGATCAGGCGCGGACGCGACACGCTGGCGTTTGGCAATGTCACGGGCGCGATGGTGTTTCAGGGCAGTCTGCTGCCAGCGCTTGGCATCTTGCTGACACCATGGACCGCGCGCCGCGAAGTGCTGGGCGGTGTGTGTGTCACGCTGGCCGGGGCCCTGTGGCTCAGATTCGCCGCTCGGCGGGAGCGCATCAGTGCACCGCTGCTGTTTGTCAACGGCCTGCTGTACGTGTTCTACCTGGCCTTCGAACTGGCGCGCTGAGCGCGCCAGTGGCCAGCG
>CAZZVZ010000420.1:0-3388 GCA_964657655.1 Gammaproteobacteria bacterium
CGAAGTTCGTAGTATGTCTTCAATGCGCTGCTCTGTTCGAGGATGCCCGGCAGTTGCTGCTTCTGCGGTTCGGGCAGCACCGATGCGTCCTTGTGGAACCAGCCGCGCGCGCCCTTGAGCATCAGGTATTTCTCGCGACCGCCGAATTCCTTCAGATGCGCAAGTTCCTGACGATAAGCACGCTTGACCGTCTTCGCGTAGCTCGCCATCACTTCATAGCGGTTTGCGAGCACGACCTGCAGGGTGTCGAGGTCGACGAGCGCCTTGCCTGCCCCAAGCTTCGGCGCCGGCGCGATCTTCTTGACCTTGGCGAGCTTCACGGCCGACAGCATGCGGATATACATCCAGCCGATATCGAACTCGTACCACTTGTTCGACAGCTTCGCCGACGTCGCAAACGTGTGGTGATTGTTGTGAAGTTCTTCGCCGCCGATCAGGATGCCAAACGGGATCAGGTTCGTGCTGGCATCGGCGGAGTCGAAATTGCGGTAGCCCCAGTAGTGGCCGAAACCGTTGACGACACCGGCCGCCCAGAACGGAATCCACGCCATCTGCACGGCCCAGACGCTCAGGCCGACGATGCCGAACAGCGCAACGTCGATCACCATCATCAGGCTCACGCCGAGGATCGGGAAGCGCGTATAGATGTTGCGCTCGAGCCAGTCGTCGGGTGTGCCGTGGCTATAGCGGCGCAGCGTGTCTTCGTTCTTGGCTTCGAGACGATACAGCTCGGCGCCCTGGAGGAAGACCTTGCGGATGCCGCGCGTCTGCGGGCTATGAGGATCGTCTTCGGTCTCGCACTTGGCGTGGTGCTTGCGGTGAATCGCAGCCCACTGGCCGGTCAACATGCCGGTGGTGGTCCAGAGCCAGAGACGGAAAAAGTGTGACGCGATCGGATGCAGTTCCAGTGCGCGGTGCGCCTGGCAACGGTGCAAATAGATCGTCACGCCGGCGATCGTCACATGAGTGAGCGCCAGCGTGGCCAGAATGATCTGCCACCAAGTGAAGTGCAGCAAACCATTCGAAAGGAAATCGGTAACGGCGTAGACCAAAATGTAGCCTCAGTCGAGGAGCAGCTCAGGTCGGTCATCCTTGCCTGAGAACAGAGAGGGATCGGACCGGGCGCACAACGCGGGGCGACGGCTGCCCGACGTCGCAATCTCTGATTTTACAGGATCGCTACGCGTTTAATACTAGAAAAAAGCGATAAAAATTAGGTATTTCCGTGCGACGCATTGTCGCAGGGCTTTCCCGAATACCGGGAGCCCAATGCGGCCGCAATTCCTACCGATTTGACGCGATTGGGCCTTGAAAAAGCCTGGCAAAGGGCGCACACCTCGCGTCAAAAACAGGTTTTCACGGCGATTCACGCCCGGAAGACGCAATACGGAATGAAAGCTGCACTTCATTTGCGCAATCGGTCGATTCACGTAAAGTACGGCATCGACTTCGTCCGGAGCACGCTGAACGCGGGTTGGCGGGACACAGTCCGACCCCATGCTCACACGATGCGCCACGCGATGTTCAATTTCCTTCTCAAAGTCCGGGTTCGCCTCCAGACGCTGTTTCGCTTCTCGGAAGCGCATTCGATGCTGCTCTGGGCCTGTCTGGCCGGCTTTGTGGGGGCGCTCGCGACCATCGGGTTCCGCGAGGGCCTCAATCTCGTGCAATGGTTGCTGCTCGGCGACACCGGCAGCCTGGTCGGCATCGCCGAACGCCTGCCCTGGGAAGCGCGCATCGGCTTGCCCGCGGCGGGCGGCGTGGTGGCCGGGCTGTTCCTGCTGCTGGCCCGGCGCTTTTCCGAAGGTCAGTCCGAGTCGGACTACATGGAAGCGATCACCATTGGCGAGGGACGCATCCCGGTCAAGCAAAGCCTCATACGCAGTCTCTCGTCATTGTGCACGATCGCATCGGGCGGCTCGATCGGCCGCGAAGGCTCGATGGTCCACCTCGCGGCGCTCAGTGCGTCGGTCATCGGCCAGCTCCGGCGTGTCGACCCGCCCCGGCTGCGGCTGCTGGTCGCCTGCGGGGCGGCCGCCGGGATCACGTCGGCCTACAACGCCCCGATCGCGGGGGCGTTCTTCGTGACGGAAATCGTCCTCGGCTCGATCGCCATGGAGAGTTTCGGGCCGATCGTGGTCGCCTCGGTCGTCGCCAACATCACCATGCGTAGCCTGCCCGGCTATCGCCCGGCCTATGAGATGCCCGCGTTTCCGGCCATCTTCGGTGCGGAGTCGCTGCTCTTTGTGCTGCTCGGCATTTTCGCCGGCGTGCTGGCCCCGGCCTTCCTGCGCCTGCTCGACACCTCCAAGACCCTGTTTCACAAGACCGGATGGCCGCTGCCCGTGCGGCTCGGCGTCGGTGGGCTCGGCGTCGGCCTGCTGTCGATCCAGTCGCCGGCGGTCTGGGGCAATGGCTATAGCGTGGTCAACTCAATCCTGCACTCGCCCTGGACCTGGAGCGCACTTGCAATTGTGCTGGTCTTCAAGGTCGTCGCGACCGCGCTGACTGCAGGCTCGGGGGCGGTCGGCGGCGTCTTCACACCGACGCTGTTCGTCGGCGCGACGATCGGCGCCCTCTTCGGCCTGGGCGTGCATGTGTTCTGGCCGCATGGCACCTCGGCACCTTTTGCGTATGCGATGGTCGGGATGGGCGCTTTTCTCGCGGCGGCGACCAGTGCGCCGCTGATGGCGATCCTGATGATCTTCGAGATGACGCTGAGCTACCAGGTCGTACTGCCGCTGATGCTGGCGTGTGTGGTCGCTTACTTTATCGCGCGTTCCCAGGGTGAGACGTCGATGTATCAGGTGATGATCACGCGCAACCGAAGCCAGCAGGAACGGGTGCGACTACGCGCGACCCAGATGCGCGAGCTGATCCGGCCAGCCGATACGGTGCTCGCGGATACCGCGCGCTTTTCGGAAATCACGCGCGTTTTTCTCGAGTACCCGGTCAAGTACATCTATGTGGTCGACGCGAACGGCTGCTTTCGTGGCGTGGTCGCCCTGCAGGACGTGACCTCGGTGCTGCTGCGCAAGCAGGACACCGAGGCGCTGTGCGCGGGCGACCTGCTGCGCGCCAAGTTCGACTACCTGACGCCGGACATGTCGCTCGGCCAGGGTTTCCAGCACTTCATGATGCATCAGGGCGAACGGCTACCCGTGATCGAGAGCGATGCCCATCCGATGCTGCTCGGCGTGGTCTACAAATCGTCGCTGCTCGATGCATATGGACGCATCGACAGCGCCTAGGCTTAGTCTGCAAGCTGATGAGCGCGCCGATCGACACGCGCTGGACACGCTCTAGACACGTCCCAGCGACAGGCCTGGCAGCAGGCCCGCTCGAGGCACCCGATCAGCGCCCCGCTCAGAGTTCCGATTCGGCGTCG
>CAZZVZ010000421.1:0-3378 GCA_964657655.1 Gammaproteobacteria bacterium
CCATCACCGCAACACGATCGGCAATTTCTGCCACCACCCCGAAATCATGGGTGATGAAGACGACACCCATGCCAGCATGCACAGGGGCTGCGGCGGCGCCCTCAGCCGCAGGCAAGCCGCGCTGGATGGCGCGGATGAGTTTCAGGACCTGCGCCTGCGTCGTGACATCGAGTGCGGTGGTCGGCTCGTCGGCGATCAGGATTTTCGGCTCGAGCGCCAGCGCCATGGCGATCATGACGCGCTGGCGCTGACCACCGGACAAGCGAAACGGGTAGGCGTACTGCGTCACCGCGGGGTCGGGCAGACCGACCAGCCCCATCAGCTCGAGCACCCGCGCCCTGACCCGCTCGGACGCCGTGATGCCGTGCACCAGCAGCGCCTCTGCAATCTGGTCACCGACCTTCATCACCGGATTGAGCGCCGAGAGTGGTTCCTGAAAAATCATGCTGATCGCGGTGCCACGAATGTTGCGCATCTCCTCATCTGTCAGTTTCAGCAGATCCTTGCCGTCAAACAGAATCTGGCCGGAAGATGGTTTCAAGTGCTCGGGCAACAGACCCATGACCGCATTGGCACACATCGACTTGCCCGAGCCCGATTCGCCGACGATGCAAAGGATCTCGCCCGAATTGAGGGTCAGGTTCAAGCCATCGACCGCAAGCTTGCGGTCACCGTCGCCTGGGATGGCGATCGAGAGATCGGTGATCTCAAGCAGCGCGCTCACCGGGTCCTCGAGCGCAGATGTGGATTGAGTGCGTCGTTCAGGCCTTCTCCGATCAGGTTGACGGCCAGCACAGTCAGGAGAATCGCGATGCCCGGAAAGAAGCTCATCCACCAGGCGTCCCGGATCATGGTGCGTGCGGCACCGATCATGTAGCCCCAGCTCATCATGTTGCGGTCGCCCAGACCCAGAAACGAAAGCGCCGACTCCGTCAGGATGGCGGTTGCGATCATGAGCGAGGCAGTCACAATAATGGGCGACATGGTATTGGGCAGGATCTGGGTCAAGATGATGCGCGGCGCACTCTGTCCGATCACGACCGCCGCCTGCACGAACTCGCGCGAACGCAGCGACAGGAATTCACCGCGCACCAGGCGCGCGACCGGTGGCCACGACACGATGGCGATGGCGCTGATGATGGAAGTCATGCTGGGCGTGAAGATGGCGACCAGCACCACCGCCATGGCAAGGGTCGGGATGGTCTGGAAGAATTCGGTGAAGCGCATCAGCACGTCGTCGATGCTGCCTCCGTAGTAGCCGGCCACGGCGCCGATCGATATGCCGATCAGCGTGGCGACCGCAGTGCTGACGACGCCCACCAGCAGCGACACGCGCGCGCCATAGGCCAGGCCCGCTGCGATATCACGCCCGAGCATGTCGGTGCCAAACGGATAGGCCTTGTCGGAAAACGGGTCGAGCATGGGATCTGCAAGCGACGTCCAGGGACTCTGTGGATAAAGCAGACCAGCCAGGATCGCCACCAGGATGACGCACAGCACGATCACAAGGCCCACCAGAGCACCGCGGTTGCGGGAAAAGCGCAGGCAGAAGTCCTTCATGTCGCCCCCTCGATGCGTGGATCGACGAAGCGATACAGCACGTCGGTCAGAAAATTGACTAGCACCACCAGCACCGAAGTCACCAAAAACACACCCAGCAGCACCGGATAGTCCCGTTGCAGCAGCGCGTCGAACATCAGGCGCCCCATGCCGGGCCAGGCGAACACGGTCTCAGTGAGAACTGCGCCACCCAGAATTTGGCCCGCCTGGATGCCGGCAAAGGTGAATACCGGCAGCAGCGCGTTGCGCAACACGTGACGGCGCATGATCTGCCCCCGGGGCACGCCCTTGGCACGCGCTGTCTTGACGAAGTCGAGCGAGGCGACCTCAAGCATCGAGGCGCGCGTCAGACGCGTATAGATGGCGGTAAAGAAGAGGCCGAGCGTCGTCACCGGCAGGATCAGATGCCAGGCCACGTCGCGGATGTGCGCTGGCGTACTCATCTCGACGCCGATGGTCTCCATGCCAAATGGCGGCAGCCAGTCGAGGCGGATCGAGAACACCAGCACGGCCATGAGCGACACCCAGAACAGTGGCGTGGCATAGAACAGCAGCGCGCCCGACATGATGAGGGAGTCGGTCATACGGCCGCGGCGCGACGCGGCCATCACACCCAGGATCACGCCCAGCATCACGGAGAATAAAAAAGCGCACGACGACAGCAAGATGGTGGCGGGCAGCCGGTCGAGGATCAGCTGGCTGACCGGCAGATTGTTGCGATAGGAAAATCCCAGATGAAGCGTCAGTACGCCCTTCAGGTAGAGCCACAACTGCACATAGACGGGCTGGTCGAGGCCGAACTGGTGGCGCAGCTGTTCCAGGAACTGCGCGTCACCCGCGCCTGCTTCTCCTGCCATCACCGACGCCGGGTCGCCCGGCGCCAGATGAATCAGGATGAAGTTGACGATCACCACACCCAGCACCACGAACAGCGCCTTGCCGAAGCGCCGGGCGAGAAACGTCAGGTTATTCACGCCGCCACAGCGCCGTTGTGCTGCAACGTCACTGCTATTTGCCGATCCAGGCGGTGTCCATGGTCTCGTTCAAGCCAATGCCGGTGGTCACGATGCTGTGCACCTTGGGACGGTACAGCGTCACGTACTGCAGCTCAGTCAGAAAGCCAACCGCTACGTCGTCGACCACGATGCGCTGCGCTTCGCTGTACATGGTCTGACGTGCGTCAGCGCTGTTGGCCACAGGCGCTGCACCGAACAGGCGATCGACCTCCGGGTTGATGTAGCCCTCGTTGTTGCCAAACGGGGTGCCCTTGATGATATTGGTCGAGACGTAATTTCGCGCCACGCCGATCGCCGGGTCGGCGTACTGGTAGAGGAAGTTGAAGGTCAGGTCGAAGTCGAAGTCAGACACCTTCTGCGACCAGCCGCCGGCATCGGTCGAATCGATCACCACCTTGAACCCGAGCTGCTCGAACTGCTGCTTGGTGTATTCGGCCAGGCGGTCCCAGAGTGAGCCGTACGGCACCGGCAGGACGTGGATAGTGTAGTCAGACGGCTTGATGCCAGTATCAGCCAGCATCTTCTTGGCGCGCGCCATGTCGTAGTTGTAGTCGGGCACGTTCTTGTCGTAGTAGAGCGTCGACGATGCGATCGGTCCGGTGGCGATTTTGCCGATGCCGTAGAAGATGTTCTTCAACACGAAGCTGCGGTCCATGGCGTGCATGATGGCCTGGCGCACCTCCTTCTTGTCGAACGGCGCCCGGCGCAGATTCATCACCATGAACATATTGGGCGAGAACATTTCCCAGCCGGCCGTGGTGGCCACGGTGGGGCCGGACCGCGGCGATCCTGGCGACGGTGC
>CAZZVZ010000422.1:0-3366 GCA_964657655.1 Gammaproteobacteria bacterium
CACCTGGTCGCGAAAGCAATGTCCCGCGCCGAGCAGCAGCATGGTTTCGGTCTTAAGTTCTTCAGCCGAGATCGAGCGCCGCTTGGCAAACGGATGGCTCTTGGGGACGGCCACCACGAACGGTTCATCGTAGAGGGGTTGGGTGATAAGACCGGATTCGGGCAGTGGCAGCGCCATGATGGCGGCATCGAGCTCGCCAAGCTTGATCATCTCGATCAGCTTGGTGGTGTAATTCTCCTGCAGGATGAGCGGCATGATTGCCACCCGCGCGATCATCTCGCGCATGAAATCCGGCAACAGATAGGGACCGATGGTGTAGATCACGCCCAGGCGCAGCGGACCGTTGAGCGGGTCCTTGCCCTGGCGCGCCAGCTCACGGATGGCACCGGTTTGTTCCAGCACACGCGACGCTTGCGCGACGATCTGCTCGCCGATCGGCGTGACACTGATTTCATTGCTGCCACGCTCAAAGATCGTGACACCGAGTTCATCTTCGAGCTTCTTGATGGCCACCGACAATGTTGGCTGGCTGACATGCGATGCTTCGGCGGCTCGTCCGAAGTGCCGCTCGCGCGCCACGGCGACGATGTAACGAAGTTCAGTCAGTGTCATGGCGCCTAGTCTAAAGCTTTTTAACGCGCCTCAATCGTCCCGGCCAGAGCAGCCGGCCTGAAGATAAATGCGTGATGGATCTTCTTGTCCCTGAAATCTTCAGGAATGCTGCGCTGCGTAATGTCCTCGACCAGATAACGTGTTGCAAGTGCTTCATCGAGCACGAAGCTGCGCAGGTTATTGGAAAAAAGAAGTTCGCCCTGATCGCTCAACAGACTCATGCACCAATCGATCAGCTGCACGTGGTCACGCTGCACGTCGAGCACATCGGTCATCTTCTTCGAATTCGAAAAGCTCGGCGGGTCGAGCACGATCAGATCATATTGCGCGCCGCGTGCCACCTCATCCTTGAGCCACACCAGCACATCCGCACGCGTCACGACATGACGCGTGGTGTCGAGGCCGTTCAAGGCCAGGTTGCGGCGCGCCCAGTCGCAATAGGTATTGGACAGATCGACCGACATGCTCGAGGAAGCGCCGCCGAGAGCGGCGTGCACCGAAAAGCTTGCCGTATAGGCGAACAGGTTGAGGAAGCGCCGCTGCTGCGCGCGTTCTCGCACCATATGGCGACTGACGCGATGATCAAGGAACAACCCGGTATCGAGATAGGCATCGAGGTTGACGATCAGGCGTGCCGGTCCTTCGCGCACGATCAGATCCTGTCCGCTGTTGCCGGTCGCCTGATACTGCTGTTCGAGCGCACGGCCGACACGCTGGCGCATGCGATGCTTGAGCGTGACCGCTTCGGGTCCGATCGCGAGCACCTCGCTGGTTTCTGTCCTGACCAGCGCCAGCCAGGCCTGATGCTGCTCGTCGCTCTGCTGCCAGCCGGTCTCGACCTCCTGCAGATGCACGCGTGGGCCCCGGTCGGTCTGGTACAGATCAACCGTCAGGGGATAACTCGGCACGTCGCAGTCATACAGCCGGTAGCAGTCGACATGGTTGCGCCTGGCCCAGCGCGCCAGATGCCTGACGTTCTTGCGCAGACGATTGCCGTAGTCCGTCATGGGCTCACGGCACGGCACTCGAGAATCATCTGCTGCTGCCATGCGATCGGAGGGGGCAGCGCAACACGCCCGTCAAGCACAGCCTTGATGTAGCCCACGCTCGTCTCGATGCTGCATTCAAGCGGCAGGTCGAGCGCGGCTGACATGGCGCGCTCGTCGGGTACAAGGGTCGTGACCTGCTGATTGCGAAACCATTGCATCGGCAGCGCGCGCCTGGCATTGGCGACGGCCTCACCTTCGGTGGCGCGCAGCAGCAAGGTCTCCTGGCTCGCGGCCATGTCCTGACGCGCAAACAGCGCGCTGAGCATGGTGAGATATTCCGGATGGGTATAGCTCGACAGGCACAGGGCCTTTCGCTGAAACGGCTGGAGCAGCTTGACCAATGTGTGCGAGGAGTTGCGAACGCCGAGCACTGCGCGCAGCGCAAGCACGCGCGCTAATGCCGGATTGAGATGCTCGATTGGCATGAAGGCCGGGGCGCATTGCGCCCAGCTGGCCAGCACATCGTTGACATCGCGGGCTGGCGAAAAGCCGAGTGCCGCAAAGATGGCAGCGCTGGTCACGCGCGCCGGCCGGCCGTGCGGGATATCACTTCCCGAACTGCCATGCACCAGCACCGGCACACCGCGGCGCGCCAGAAGCACGGCAAGCAGTGGCGTCAGGTTGGGCATCTTGCGTGCACCGTTGTAACTCGGGATCACGAGCGGCATGCCAGTGACGCTTGCGGGCAGCTTCAGTGGCACTGCAAACTGTGCGCTGGCGAACAGGAATGCCGCGACCTCTTCTGCCGTCTCGCCCTTGACGCGCATTGCGATCAGGACGCCGCCGAGCGCCACCGGATCGAGCCGGTCGGCGAGCGCCGCGTGCCACAGTTCGAAGGCACGCTCGTAGCTCAGGTCGCTCGGATGCTGGCTGCCGCGGCCGATGTCCTTGATAAATGGCGCAGCGTCGAGCCGGGTGGAAGCGTTCAATTGGTCACTGGAAATGAGAGTGCGGGTCGGGGCGGCCTCTGCCAAGTCGCTATACTGACCGATTTCCTAGATCTTCTTCCACCATGCTGGTACTGGGTATCGAGACATCGTGCGACGAGACCGGTGTCGCGCTCTACGACAGCACAGCAAAGCAGCTGCTCGCCCAGGCACTCCATTCGCAAATTGACATGCACCAGGCCTACGGCGGCGTGGTGCCCGAACTGGCCTCGCGCGACCACATCCGCCGCGTGCTGCCCTTGATTCGCAGCGTGCTTGGCGAAGCCGGGCAGAAGATTGCCGATATCGATGCGATCGGCTACACCCAGGGCCCGGGGCTGGCTGGCGCACTGCTGGTCGGCGCAGGCGTCGCCAACGGTCTGGCGTTTTCCTTGAAGTGTCCGGTGATCGGCATTCATCATCTCGAAGGCCACCTGCTCAGTCCCCTGCTGTCCGACCCGGCACCTCGCTTTCCCTTTGTGGCCCTGCTGGTGTCAGGCGGCCATACACAGCTGATGGATGTCACGGGTGTGGGCCGTTATCGACTGCTCGGCGAGACGCTCGATGATGCCGCCGGTGAGGCGTTCGACAAGACCGCCCAGCTGCTTGGTCTGCCATACCCTGGTGGCCCCGAGGTGGCACGCATGGCGCTGCTTGGCGATCCGAAGCGCGTCGTGCTGCCGCGCCCCATGCTGCATTCTGGCAATCTCAATTTCAGTTTTTCCGGGCTCAAGACGGCAGTCCTGACAGCGGTCAGAAAACACGGACCAGAAGGTCCC
>CAZZVZ010000423.1:0-3348 GCA_964657655.1 Gammaproteobacteria bacterium
AACACTCATGCGGCCTGCCTGTGCGTCAGCTCGCTCATGCCACCCGTCGCTGGAAAACGCAGGGTGGCGCAAACGCCGCCGGTCTCGATTCCTTCAATCGTGAGCTGGCCGCGGTCCTGATACGCTGCCTTCAACCTCGACTTGATATTGACCAGGCCGATGCCGCTGCCTGAAGTCTTGGCGCCGCCCAGGCCGACGCCGTCGTCGGCCACGCTGACCACGGCGGCGTCCCCGTCGCGTCGCGCCACAATCCTGATTGTGCCGCCGTTCTGGCTGGGGACCAGGCCGTGCTTGATGGCGTTCTCAACCAGTGTGATGAGCATCATGGTCGGCATCGAGCAGCCAAGCAGCGTCGGATCGCGCTGGATCAAAAATTGAAGGCGGTTGCCCATGCGCATGCTGAACAGTTCCAGATAGGCACGCACCAGATCCAGCTCTTCATCGATCAGGGCGGTTGGGCGCCGCATCTGCGGCAGCGCCGACTGCAGGTAGACCATCAGATTGACCAGCGCTTCGTCACCTTTGGAGGCGTCGACGCGATAGACGCGCTTGACGTTGGCGAGCGTGTTGAACAGGAAATGCGGTTCGATCTGGGCTTCGAGCACCTGCAGGCGGGTGGCTGTCAGCTGGCGCATGGTCTTGACCTTCTCGACCTCGATCTGGCGCGCGGCTGCCTTCTGGTGAAACGCCCGCGTGTGCAGGATGTCGACCAGCCACAAGAAGCCGGCGATGATGGTCCAGTTGCCTGTCTCGCTCAGGATCTCGGCCAGAGGCGGGAATGACCAGCGCGTCCAGAGCCACATACCGACCAGCAGGTTGCCGATGAAACTCCCGGCAACCAGAAACGAGAAATAGCTGAGAGCGCGCAGCACGCTATGGCGCGGTCGAAAGCGCCCGGCGAGCGCCACCGTCACGATCAGGGACATTCCCACGATAAAGGTCTGCAGTGCTTCGTTGAACACCGATGCCAGCACGGCAGACACCGGCCAGTACTCGAAAATGCCGGGCTGGAACAGGTTGCGCGTCGACAGTAGCAGGGCAACGATGGCGATGGTTGCGATGCGAGCCCGGGCGTGCTGCACAAAGACCGGCTGGATGCGCCACCAGATTGCGGCGATCCGTTGAAATTGGGGGGAAGACAAAAGGGGTCCGGCAACCATATCCATGTCGGGCAGAGAATCGCTTGCGTCGAAGAATTGTTGACCAAAACCACGGGCGGTAGAAACTTTTCGGACGAATCCCGGAAAGCGGGCGACGAATCCGGTAAATCGGGGCATGAATCCGGCGGCAGCAGCGCCAGTGCCGCGATTGTCACGTAAACAGTCACGTAGACAGCCACATGAACAGCTACGCAAACAGCAATCGCTGACGATCACGCCGTGCTCCCTGAGAGGAACGCGTTGCCGCAGCTCGGCTGCGCGAGGGTCGGGCTCTCCAGGCCGGCGTGCTGCTTCGCGCGGTGCCCATCGTCCTTGGCCCAGGGGCCGAAGGACGTTGGTTCGCAGGGCAGCAAGAGTGGCATGGCAAGGTGGGTACGCATGGTTACGCGTACTTCTTGTCGACGATCACTTCCACCTCGCTGGAGGGAAAGCTCGTCACTTCTCCCGTGAATCCTGCGCTCGGAGCAGTGGCAACCAATTGGCTCTGTTGCGCGTCGCTGGCCGCGACCGGGGCTGCGGGTGCAGGCATGAAGGCCATCGTCATCACGGTCCAGGCCACGCCGCCCATCAGCAGCATGCCGCCAAGAAGGTTGTCGAGAGTGAACTTTGGTTGAGCGTTGTACATGATGTTTTCCTTTGCAAAGAGGCGTGCGGTTGCTCGCCTTGATGCCAATGTAGGAAATCAGAAGCAGGCTCGCCATGGCAATCAGACGAACCCGGAAAATCGTGGAGTGAGCACCCCGAAACGCCGAGTAAACGTCTCGAAATCGATCCGGTTGCAGGGGAGGCCGGCGACACAGCAGATTCGAAAGTGGCGCTCGGGACATGCGCTGACGGCGTGGTTCGTATCGCCGGACGCGGGCTGAAAGTCCGCGGATCGATGATATTTCGCACGTCTGACTGTGAAAGAGATGCCGGCCAGGGGGCGCCCTCGCGCCGCACCGGCCCCAAACGGCCAAAAGGCATTGCAGCTGTCACGACAGGCCGCAATGCCTTTGATGGCGAGCCCGAAAGAAATTTGATCGGGCCCGGCAGCGCTCAATGACTTCAGTCGAAGGGAATGCCGATCTTGAAGAACAGCTGGGTCCCCTCTGGCCGGTTCTTCACGGCGAACTCTTTTTCGAACGTGCCGGCGATGATGAAATTCCGGCCGTTAAAGTAGCGCGCCGAAGGCCCGAGGCCGATCGCGCGGGATTTCCCGGCGGCAGAATTCGGCCCGTGATCCGACGTGACCTGCTCGAAAATGTGTCCGCCAGCGCCCAGGGCGATGCCGTTGCCTAGACCCCACCCGGCGTCGAAGTCGGCGTGTGCGGCCTCGCCCGAGGTGGTGGCGGTCGCGTTATTGCGGCCGTTGAAGTCGTACATCATCTTGATATCGGCGTTAAAGCCGGTCGGATGCACATAGCTGAAAGCCACGATCGGCTGGATGGCGTAGTAGTGTTTGCCGAGGCTGGCCGGATCATTCTTGTCGTACTGGCCGGTCGGCAGAAAGAAGTCGGTGGCGAGCACCATGTGACCGTGTTCGCCGAAGTGGTAGCCAAGTCCCGGACCGATGGAGATGTCGCCCACGCCCTTGTCCTGGAACTTCTGGCCATTGGCCTGAAAGGTGACATCGAGCAGCGGGACTGTCGAGCCCCATGCCAGTTGTCCGCCAAAAATCTGCTGGTTGGTAACCCACACGAAGCGCGGCGCGAGAGCCTCGGCTTCCACCCGAAAGCCCGGGATGGGCAGGGCGTTGCCGCTATTGCCGATGACCTTGTCGTAATTCAGGAGACCGCCGTACATCAGCGTGTAGAAACCCGGTGGCGGCATGGCGGCCACAAAGTAGGTCTCGATGCCGTCGGGGTAGATCGCGGTCCCTCCACCTTCGGTCGCGCCAGCCAAAGAGGGCCAGAGTGTGGCCATCGTGGTCAGCCAGAGTGCGAAACGAGCGAACAGACGCGTGCGGCGTGTTTGCAAGGACATACAAGTTTCTCCTCGCCCTTCAGGCGTGTGGATTCAAGACATCGGAAAACGGCGGCACGGCCAGGTGACGCGCCGTGGCGCCTGCGATTGCGCCTTTGAGAGACCCTGGCAGTGCGATAGCGAGCGGGCTCGAGGCGAGCAGTCGCGCCGAAGTTAAGTCAGGGGGTGGTGTGCAATGCGCGAAATCCGACGAATCCGGAAATTCGTGGGATGAAAGGGCGGC
>CAZZVZ010000424.1:0-3326 GCA_964657655.1 Gammaproteobacteria bacterium
CTCGCCCGGCAGTCGGTCATGCCAACGCCTGAGCCAGATCGGCGATCAGATCCTTCATCTGCAGCGTCCTGGATTTCGCGTCGTTCCACGTGATGCGCAACGCCGCAGCACCACGCTTGGCCGCCCAGGTGTGGACCCCCACCACCGCAACAGCATTGTCGAGATGGACCACCTGGGTCACGCCCGGCAGTGTCCGGGTCACGCTGTCATCGACGGCCCCGAGGCTGCCACCCAGCACCGGACAGCCGACGATCACGGCGTACTGCATGCCGGGCAGGCGCACATCGATGCCGAACTGCGCCGTGCCATCGACCTTGCCAGGCGAATCGAGCCGCTTGGCGCGCGTGCCGATCAGCTTGAAATTGTTCGGGTCTTTCAGGGCCACGCCAGGCGGTGCGGGTAGCCTGGCCGCTGCTTCGACCAGCGCGCCGTAGGCGAGCCTTCTGCTGCTGGGCGCGTGGACCACCTCGCCGCGCTCGGCATGACAACTGCCCGGATCGACCTTCCACTGTTGCGCCGCGGCGCTGATCAACATGCTGCGCGCCGTCGCCCCGGCCTGGCGCAACGGCATCCAGGCATAGCGGATCGAAGTTGAGCCGCCGGTCAGCTGGCCGCCCAGATTGGGATCGCTATAGAGCGCGGCGTCAGGTGGCGCATGTTCGATCTGCACCTGGTCGAGCCCGACTTCGAGTTCTTCGGCCACCAGCATCGGTATCGAGGTGTACACGCCCTGCCCCATTTCCACCTTGGGGATGACAAGTGTGACTTGGCCGGCGCGGTCGATGCGAAGAAATGCATTGGGCGCAAATTCGGAAGAAGGCGGTGTGACGCTGCCGTCACCTGCAATCACCGGTGTGGCGCTCGGGGTTTGCATCCCGGCGCCGCGCGCGCTCAACGAAAAGCCCAGCACCAGGCCGCTTCCTGCCAGTCCAAGGCCGGCCGAGACGCCAAGAAAGTGGCGGCGCGAGCGCTGCGGCGCGGACAGCTGATGGTTGCTGGCAGCGGCCGCAAGCACGGGATCGAAGACAGGCTTTCTCATGTCATGCCTCTTTCGCAGCCTGCTTGATGGCGCTGCGGATGCGGTTGTAGGTCCCGCATCGGCAGATGTTGCCGGCCATGGCAGCGTCGATATCCGCATCGCTCGGTGATGGGTTCGATGCGATCAGGCAAGTCGCGGCCACCACCTGCCCGGACTGGCAGTAGCCGCACTGCGGCACCTGTAGCTCGAGCCAGGCGTTCTGCACACGCTTGCCAACCGGGCTTTGTCCGATCGCTTCAATGGTCACGACCTTGCGGCTGCCGATGGCGGCGAGCGGGGTGACGCACGAACGCACCGCTGAGCCGTCAAGTTGCACCGTACAGGCGCCGCACTGGGCAATACCGCAGCCAAACTTGGTTCCGGTCAGGCCAACCAGGTCGCGCAGCGCCCAAAGCAGGGGCATTTCGGCCGGGCCGTCGACCTGCTGGTCGGTCCCATTGATGTTGATGGTAAACATTGGGCGCTTTCAGATCGGGCTCGACCTTTGAGGCGAGATCGACGCCCGTCGGTGATCGAAGCGCAAAACATAGCACGCCATGCGGATCCCGGTCGCCCTACCTTTGGCAGGTCCCGGCACCAACTTTGCAACGGGTGGGAATCAGGCGTCGCGAGCGTCGCTGTAAGGTTTCCAGACATTGCTCGACCAATGCTCCGCCTGTGCAGCTTCCCTGAGGAAGCGGCGCGAGCAAACAAGGATCGAAGGGCATGGCAGCCGCTCGGTTGATTTTTTTTACTCTTTTGTTGGTGGCGGCAGCGGCTTTTTCGGCGATCATTGACGGGTGCTGAGATCCGGCACCCTCATCCGTCCTGCCGTACTGCGATCGCGGTGCTGCGACGGACCAATGCCTTCTGGCCGAGGGCCGGGACATCTCCTGGAGATCTATGGACGAACAGTCTCACTCATTTCTTAGGGCCAGGACCATTCTTGCCCAGGCCCTGGGCGCCGGTGACCCCACCACACGCGCGCTGATTCCTCCGATTCACATCTCGACCACCTTCCTGAGGGACTCGGATAACGGCTACCAGTCCGGCTACGTGTATGGCCGGACCGACAATGCCACTGTGCGCCAGGTCGAGGCACTGCTCGCCACACTCGAAGGCGCCGAAGCGGCGCTCATGTTCAGTTCCGGCATGGCGGCTTCGACAGCGGTGTTCCTGGCGCTGGAAAAGCCGACCCACATCATCGCCTCCCAGGTCATGTACTGGGGCTTTCGCGAGTGGCTGCGCGAGATCGGCCGTTATGGCCACACGCTGACCTTCGTCGACACCTCCGATCTCGAAGCGGTCAGGCAGGCGGTCAGGCCGGGTGAAACCGGCCTTTTCTGGATCGAGACGCCGAGCAATCCGCTTTGGACCGTGACCGATATCGCTGCCATGGCCAAGATCGCCCATGCAGCAGGTGCCCTGCTGTGCGTCGACTCGACCGTGTCCACCCCGCTCATCACACGACCGATCGAATTCGGAGCCGATCTGGTGGTGCATTCCGCGACCAAGTATCTCAACGGCCATTCAGATGTGATCGCCGGAGGCATCGTCACGGCCCAGGAGTCCGATTTCTGGGGGCAGATCCAGAAGATTCGCGGCCAGATCGGCTCGGTGCTGGGTCCGTTCGAGGCCTGGCTGCTGATGCGCGGCATGCGCACGCTCGACGTGCGCCTGCGCGAACAGTGCAAAACAGCGGCGCGCCTGGCTGAAATGCTGAGCGGCCACAAGGCGCTTGCCGAGGTGCTCTATCCGGGCCTCAAGAGTCATCCGGGTCATGACATCGCAGCGCGCCAGATGTCGGGCGGCTTCGGCGGCATGCTCTCCATCCGCATGAAGGGCGGCGAGAAAGCTGCGGTCGAAGTGGCATCGCGTGTCGAGGTGTGGCAACGTGCCACATCGCTGGGCGGCGTCGAGAGCCTGATCGAGCATCGTGCCTCGATCGAAGGTGCAGGAACGCCTTGCCCGACCGACCTGTTGCGGCTGTCGACCGGCCTTGAAGATCTGGAAGACCTGTACGTCGACCTGACCCGGGCTTTCAATTGACCGGGTGCTGCGTGCCAGGGTGTCACCCATGAGCAGCGTCGCCCTCGCCATCGTCTGCAAGACCCCTGCCCCCGGAAAATCAAAGACGCGCCTGTCACCACCGCTGCGAGCGGAAGAATGCGCCGCGATCTCGGCCTGTTTCATCCGCGATCTGGCCGCGACCATCGAACAGGTGGCAGCCGCAGGCGACGCGAGCGGCTGCGCGCTGTACACGCCGATCGGCTCGGAAGCCGCACTGCGACAACTACTGCCGCCGAGC
>CAZZVZ010000425.1:0-3308 GCA_964657655.1 Gammaproteobacteria bacterium
ACGACGATTGATGACATCAAGATCGACCGTGGCACCGCTCTCGACCACCTCGGAAATCGCGGTCATCCCGACCCAGGCGCCGCTAAAGCGCGACAGCGCCCAGCCGAACAGACCGAATTCCAGATATTCGGCGACGCTCGCCGGCGCCACCACCGGCATGCTCCAGGCGCGCATGGTGTGGTCACTCTGGTGCGGCATGGACGAGGACACGCAGCCGTGATCGTCGCCGGCCACCACCAGCACGCCGCCGTGTGGTGAACTGCCGTAGGCATTGCCGTGCTTGAGAGCATCGCCGGCGCGATCGACGCCCGGCCCCTTGCCGTACCACATGGCGAACACGCCATCGGCGGTGCGCTCGGGATCCGCTTCAACCCGTTGTGTGCCGAGCACCGCGGTGGCGCCGAGCTCTTCATTGATGGCAGGCAGGAAATCGATGCCGCATTCCGTCAGCCTCGGCTGTGCCTTCCAGACTTCCTGATCGACCATGCCAAGCGGCGAGCCGCGGTAGCCGCTGATGAAGCCCTTGGTGTTCCATCCCAGCGCGGCGTCGAGCGCACGCTGCATCGGCAGCAGGCGCACCAGCGCCTGGGTGCCGGTGAGGAAAATCTGGCCTTGCTCAGCCCACAAACTGTCGGAGATCTTGTAGTCGCTGCGAATCGGCTCGGTCATGGCGGCAGGCGGGAATGCAAAAGGCCAATATACTGAAAAGACTACGAATAATTCTCCTTATCTTTTGAGATAATCTGATAATCCAATAATCCTGTTCTACGCATCTACGGATTTAAAGAATGAAACCACTGGATCGATTTGACGTTGCGCTTCTTGAACAGCTGCAAACAGATTCACGCCAGACGGTGCAGCAGCTGGCCGACCGGATCGGCCTGTCGAGCACGCCGTGCTGGAAACGCATGAAGGATCTGGAGTCAAGCGGCGTGATCCGTGGCTACAGTGCGCTGGTCGATCGCGAGAAGGTCGGCCTCAACCTGTGCGTGCTGGCAGAGGTCAACCTGGCTCGCCATAGCGAAGGCGACGTGCGCCTGTTCGAGCAGCAGGTGCAGGCGTGTCCGCAGATCGTGAGCTGCTACAGCACCACGGGTGAAGCCGACTATCTGCTGAAGGTTCTGGTGCGCGACATCAAGGCCTACGAGACCTTCCTTCACGAGACCGCGTTCAGGATGGCCGGTGTGACCCACATTCGCTCGAGCGTGGTGCTCAACGAGCTCAAGTCCGAGGTGAAATTGCCGCTGGAAGTGCCGCTTGCAGCGATCGCCGGAGCAAAGGCAAGAGCCCAGGCCTAGGTGCTGCGCGGCGATAAGAGCCAGTCTGCCACCCGGGCCGGCCATCGCAAAGACTCGTTCTGCCGGCTGCACTGCCTCCCTGGCTCAGGATGCGGCACCGATCTCTCACCCTCTTGCACGTCAGCGTGCAGGCGGGTCCGGCTCAATCGCTGCGATGAGGCTGCAGCGTTGCCTGGCGTAATCCCCGGCAGAAAAGCGCGCGAAGGCGGGATCATCGGTCTGGATGAACGGATCTTCGCCGAACGATCGGTAGGCATCGTAGAGCGCCTGACCTGACATTTCGGGTTGACGCATCTCGTCGAGGCAGGCATCGACGATCCCCTTGGCGACCGCAAGCGCGGTGACAGGATCCCGATGTTCGCTGTGCTGGTAGCGCCGCTCCTCGCCCTGGGCATCGAAGTTATCGTCGACCATGATCACGTACCGGTACGGTTCAACTTCTTTTGCATCTGCCATGCAGGCACCTCGCTGACGGGTCTTGTGCTTGCGGTTCATGACGCATGGGCAGCGCTGTGTTGCCGGCCTTGAAGCCTCTCGATTGGCGCAGATCATGCTTTCGTGCCGCATGCCACGAATCATTCTAAAACCAGGAGAACGCGATGCGTCTGCTTGCCTCAATATTCGCCGCCACGCTGATGCTTTGCCTGACGGGCACAGCGCTCGCGCAAGACAAGGTTCTGAAGTGGGCGTCAGCCGGCGATGTTCAGAGCATCGATCCCGATACCATCAATGAACAGCTGACCAATAACCTCAACAACCTGGTGTATGACGCCCTGGTCGATTTTTCGCCCGATTCGACCGTGGTGCCCGCGCTCGCGACCTCCTGGACGCGCATCAACGACACCACCTGGCGCATCAAGATCCGCCAGGGCGTGAGCTTTCACGACGGCACCCCCCTGACGGTCGACGATGTGGTGTTTTCCGTTTTGCGCGCGCAGGATCCAACCTCCGCAATCGGCCAGTACGGCAAGGCGCTCGGTCATCCGAGCAAGGTCGATGACAGTACCGTCGAGTTTCGCCAGGATCGTCCCGATCCGCTGTTCGTCGCGCACATGAATACCGTCATGGTGATGAGCAAAGCGTGGTGCCTCGCGCACCATGTCGAACATCCCACCGACTACAAGTCAAAGGAAGAGAGCTACGCGTCGCAGCACGAGAACGGCAGCGGCCCCTTCGTGCTGCAGTCACGCGAAGTAGGCGTCAAGACGGTGTACGCCATCAACCGCAAGTGGTGGGGACACCCCAGCGGCAACGTGACCCAGATCGTCTTGACGCCGATCTCGGACTCCTCGACCCGTCTTGCCGCCTTGCTGTCCAACGACATCAACTTCCTCAGCGATCCGGCGCCCCAGGATATCGCGCGCGTCAGCGCCAACAAGGACATCCTCACCACCAAGACTCTGGAACGGCGCATTCTCTTCATCGGCATGGATCAAAAGCGCGATGAACTGCTGTATTCCAGTGTCAAGGGCAAGAACCCTTTCAAGGATGTGCGGGTGCGCGAGGCGATCTATCGCGCCCTCGACATGGATCTGGTCGCCAAGAAAATCATGGCCGGCGAGGCCAAGCCGACCGGATGCTTCACCCAGGGTGCAGTGGAGTGCCTTGATCCTGCGCTCGAGATCCATCCGCCAGCTGACCTCGCCAGATCCAAGAAGCTGCTGGCCGAGGCGGGCTACCCGAACGGCTTCAAGGTCAGGCTCAACTGCCCCAACAACCGCTATGTGGCCGATGCTGCCATGTGCCAGGCGTTTGTCGTCATGCTGGCGCGGGTTGGCATCGAGGTCGACCTGCTCGCCGAGCCCAAGACGATCTTTTTTCCCAAGATTTATTCTCAGGACTCGAGCATGTTCATGTATGGCTGGGGCGGCAACACCCCAGATGCTGCCATCACCCTCGACCCGCTGGTGCACAGCTACGACGCGGCCACCAGTCTTGGACTCAACAACGATGGCCGCTTCGAAGACAAGGACCTTGAAATGAACACAATCTCCAGCCCCCAGCTCATCA
>CAZZVZ010000426.1:0-3307 GCA_964657655.1 Gammaproteobacteria bacterium
GACATCGCCGCCCGCCTGCGCGCGCTAGATCTGTGCTGAATTTCGCTGCAGTGATGGTGAGCGACTGCAAAGCTTGTCACCAAGCGCTGCAGTGAGCTGCCCAAGCGGCGCCCACGCGCTCATCTTCATGCGCCACTGTTTCAAATTTAACTCAATCGATTCAATGGCCTGAAGAGATTTCGAAGCGCTGGTCAGAACTGGCATCGGCGTTGCAATAAGGACTTCCAGAAAATTTGGAGTGTTCGAGCATGCAGGCATTGAGCGGCAACGAAACAGACGCATCACAACAAACGACAGGCGACTTCGATAAGGCCCTGGCGCGAGACCAGACGGCCTGGACCCTCACCTTTGTGCTACTGACGACGCTCGCAGAGACCATGTTCCTGGTTGCGAACATCTCTTCGACGATGGCGGGCTAGCCGGCATGTCCGCACTCAACCAGCCAGTCGAGAGGCGCCGCGCCAGCGGCGTGTCGATGCCGTTACGCGTCACCCTGGTCGCGGGACTGCTGGTCGCGCTCTTCACACTCGCCTCGAGCATCGCCTTGATGCACCTGGCAGACGACATCGAGCATGACGAGCACGACCTTGCCGACCTGTGGCGGATTCGCACTTCGCTTGGCTCGGCCACCCTGTTCGCCCAGCGCTACGGCGCACGCTCGACTGCCCACTACGACGACCGCCGCAGGGCTGAGGAAGCCTGGAGCGACGCGATGCGCGCGCGCGCCGCCTTCTTGTCGCGCAATAGCGAGGAGCGCGATCTGCAGGAAGGCGTGGCATCGCTCGAGGCGGTGTTTACTGCTCAGCGTCTCAATATCGATCGCATCTGGTCGGCCATGGATATCGATGACGTCAATGCTGCGCGCGGTGTGGCGTTGAGCGACACGGCGGTCAGCGAACTGCAGTCGGCAGAGGTGGTGATCGAATCGCTGCAGGTCAATCGTGCCGATGATTTGCGCGGCGCGCGCCAGACGGAACACGACTGGCTGTTTGCCCTGCTCGCCATGTTCACGTCGGGTGTGATGCTGGCACTTGGCAGCGCATGGGTGACGTGGAAGCAGGCCGCATCATCTGCCCTGGATTCGGCCGCCTCTATGCAGCGTCTGCGCAAGCTCGCATTCCGGGATCCGCTGACCAGGCTCGCCAATCGGCGCCTGCTCGACGAGAGCTTCGAGCGCGCCCGCGAATTCGCCGATCGCACCGGCTCGGATCTGTTCGTCGCCGTGATTGACCTGGACCGTTTCAAGGACATCAACGACCGCTTCGGGCACCACGCCGGCGATCACGTTCTGGTGGAAGTCGCACGCCGGCTGCGCGCCGAGTGCGGCGACTTCGATACCGTGGCGCGTGCCGGTGGCGATGAATTCGTGGTGCTGCTGCAAGACACCGAACGGCTGGCCGAACAGGCACTCATCGCGACCCTGCGTGGCGTGGTCAATCGGCCAACCGAATACAACGGCATCTCGATCGAAGTCTCGGCTTCCATTGGTGTGGTGCGCTACCCGCGCGATGGCAGCACGCTGGCTGCGCTGACCGAACACGCCGACAAGTGCATGTACCACGACAAGGCATCCGCACAGATGCGTGTTCGCCCCTCCTCCCGTTTTAGTGCAACTCTCCTCGAAAGGTAACAAATGGACCAGCTCCTTGAACGAAACCCAGTCGGCGATATCAGCTTCGGCAGGTTCGCCACGCCCGCGACCTATGTGGTTGCGACCCCGGGTGCGGCACTGCTCAACGGCAACGGCACGCAGGCGGCTGGCACCGAGCGCGTCAGTTTTTCGGAACTGCTGGCGCAGCGTTTCAGCCAGGTCGACGACCAGGGCGTGGCAGGTGTCTACAGCGAAGTCTTGAGCGCAGTCGAGAACGATCGTCGTCGTCGCCAGCTCGAGCGCTCGCGTCAGTCGTTTGAGACCCTGCTGTCCTGGGTCGATGGCAACATTTCCAGCACGCTCGAGTTCGACGCCATGAGCCGCGGCACGCGCATGTCGAGCGCTTCCCTGCGTCGCCTGATCCGCGAACACGCCAGCATGAGCGTGGCGTCGTTCATCCGCAGCCGTCGCATTGCAGCTGCGCTCGCCATGCTCGCGACGTCACCCAAACGCCTGTCGGTGATCGCGGCGCTGTGCGGATTTGCCAGCCAGTCGCACTTCAGTCGCAGCATCCGGGCGGAAGTGGGTGTGACACCGTCGCAGTACAGAAAGCGCTACAACGAGCGCACCGCGCGCTGCTAGGGCGGCCATGCGAGTCGATAGACGCGCCCTTTGAGGTCGAGCGTGGCACCGCTTGTTCACATGGTGTTCCGGCAATCACGCACCTTGCGCGATGTGATCATGATGATTTGCATGCTCGACCTCGCCCACCAGGACGTCACGATGGCGCTGGATCTAGCCGCAGCACGCGTCGAAGGTCTGTCGCGTCATGCGCTCGTGCGCTGCAAGGCGAGCCTGTCGCGCAGGCCATCCTTCGTGATGCACTGGTCGCGCCGGCGCTTGCAGCGGATCCTGCCGACCCTGTTGCTGGCGGGCTGGTTCGCCCTGCCAATGACTGCAATCGCTGGGGTGTGCGCCGCACTGGTCAGTCTCGAACTCGACAGCGGCGCTCCCTGATCGATTGCTGCCGTGCTGTAGCGAGGGAAAGGGTGACGGGCAGACGAAGGGGTTCAGGAGGCGGTGATCTTTTCGCGTCGCTGTTCGGATCGGAACCAGCCGCCACTCCAGATGGCGCTCGCCATGGTGATGCCGTAAGCCAGCATGGCAAGTCCGATCGCCAAGAACAGCCACATCGGCGTTGCGTTGACATGCAAGGCATACCACGCGCCGCCAATCGCAATGGCGACACGAACGGTGCCGGCCGCAAGTGGCCAGAACAGTTTGCCGGCGCCTTGCGATGCGAAATAAAGGGCCAGTCCAAGGCCGAAGAAGCCATAGAACGGCCCGACCGCGTGCAGGTAGGCCACGCCCGTTTGCTGCATCGAGGCGTCATGACTGAACAGCGACAGCCACGCCGATGGCCAGATGGCGCAGGCGATGCCGATCATCTCCGTGATGGCGAAGGCGAACATGCTACCCGTCATCGCCACGTGCAGGGCCCGTTTCCTGTCGCCGGCGCCCACGCTTGTGCCGACCATCGCGACCAGGGGGGCACCAATGCCAAACACCACCGGTATCAAGAGGAACTCGAGGCGCGCACCGGTACCGTAGCCTGCCAGCGCCTCGGCACCGTAGGCATGGCCCACCATGGCCGTGGTGGCGACGATAATCACGTTGGTCTGAAGAGCACTGACGGTGCCCACACCGCCGACCTTC
>CAZZVZ010000427.1:0-3251 GCA_964657655.1 Gammaproteobacteria bacterium
CACGCTGTCGGTGGCGGCGCGCCAGACCGCGTTGCAGCTCGACTGGAGTCAGATTCTCGATCGTTTCGTGGCGCTGCTCGAACAGGTGCGCAGCGAACAGCCGCTCGGCATCGCAGCTCTGGCGGCCTGAAGATATGCGCCTGATCGAACATGACCGGCGCCTGGCACAAACCCTCAACCGCGCCTCCTCGTCGGCCAATCTGCTGCTCGCCTGCCGCATCGCCAGCAGGCTCGGCGACGGCGTGCTGTGGTACCTGCTGATCCTGGTGCTGCCTTTTACGGCCGGCCAGACCGGCTGGCTGTGTTCTGAACACATGCTGCTGGCCGGCGTCATTTCGCTCCTGGTCTACAAGGTCATGAAGCGCCTTTGCTGCCGTCCGCGTCCGTACCAGTCCTGTCCAGACATCCGCATGTGCGGCCGGGTACTCGACCAGTTCAGCTTCCCCTCGGGGCATACCTTTCATGCCGTCGGCTTTGCCTTGTGCGTGGCCTATTACTTCCCGCTCGGCGCGGCTCTCCTGGTGCCGATCGTGCTTCTCATCGCCTTGTCGCGCGTGGTGCTCGGGCTGCACTATCCAAGCGATGTGCTGGCCGGCGCCGGCTTTGGCGTGGTTGTCGGTCTGCTGTCGGTGTGGCTGATCTAGGCGGCCACCAGGCGCTCGACAAAATCGCGCTTGGTGGTCGGCTGGTGCGACTTGGCGAAGCGCTCCAGAAGGCTCTGCCAGTGCCTCACGACATGGCTGTAGTCGGCATCGATGGGATGCAACCCAAAGCGCACCAGGGGTGCATGGCGCAGCCGGCTGGCGACCACCTCGGCCACCGCGTGCGACACCACGCGGCGCCAGGCGCTGCGTGAACTGAACACCAGGCTCTGGGCACGCAGCAGCGGCCCGCCATGCAGCACCTTGAGGGTCGACAGGGTGGTCGAGTAGCTCAGACGGGTGTCATCGAGTGCCTGCCAGGTCCCTTCGCTTGCAAGCCATGCGGGAGCAACGAAGCCGCTCGCCTTGAAGCCCTCGCTTTCGAACCAGCGCAATCCGACATCGATGCGGCGTGCCGCCTCGTGCTTGGAGAGCGTGGCGAATTCGCCTTCACTGGCGGTGTAGTAGTGCCGCTTGATGAGATCGAAGGCGCTTGTCGTCGGCGCGTCGTCCTGGTGGTAAAGGCCGTGCAGCACCAGTTCGTCACCTGCCTCCTGGCAGTGCGCCATGGCGCGGCAGAAATCGGCATGTGCCGCGGCCAGTTCGCCATGATGATAATGAGGCACCAGCAGCAAGGTGGCCGGAAAGCTGGCCACTTCGCGCAGGGCATCGAGCAGCCGCTGGCATTTGTTCCAGGTGGCGGGCGCGACGTCGTGCATCACGACGCAATAGGCGCGCTCGCCAGCCAGATCAGGCAGCTTCGAGAGCGCCATAGGCAACGCGGCCGCGGTTCGCCAGCAGCAGGCGGTAGTGGCCTTCGAGAGCGGCCAGCACCACATTCCAGTCATAGCTCAGCGCACGCGCACGCGCCGCCAATGCCAGTCCGGCGAAATCGCGCTCGAAAAGCGCGCTGATGGCTTCTGCGAATCCGTCTGCATGACAGCCGTCGACGGCATAACCCACCGAGCTGTCGACCAGTTCTGCGATACCGCCCAGATTGCAGCCGACCACGGGCACGCCCGAGGCGAGCGATTCAAGCACGGCAAGACCGAAAGTCTCCTGATCTCCTGCGTGCACCAGCACGTCGGCACTCGCATAGGCGCGTGCCAGTTCCATCATGTCGCCTTCAAAGGGCAGCACCATGACGCGCTCACCAGCAGGCACCAGCGGACCGCCGCCGATGGTCACCAGCAGGTAGCCAGCGCCAAGCCTTGTGACCGCATCGACTAGCACCGAGAGATTTTTTTCTGCCGCGTAGCGTCCGACATAGAGCAACACACGTGTGTCGGGCGCGATGCCGTGCTTGGCGCGCCACTCTGGATCACGCCTGTCGGGGCGAAACAGATCGGTGTCGACCCCAAGTGGCTGCAGCACCACCCGTTCGATACCGAACTCGCAAAGCTGCTCGACAATGTGTCGGCTGGGGGCAAACACCGTGTCAAAACGTTTGTAGAGCCGTTTGACGTAGCTGATGGCGCCGAGCCGGCCGACCTCCTTGAGCGCGCGTTGCGCCATGGCAGGCAGATTGGAATGATAGAAGGCAGCCACCGGCACGCCCATGTCCTGGCCGGCGCGCAGCGCAGCCCAGGCGAGTTGATAGGGGTCTCCCGCCTCGATCAGGTCAGGGGCCAGGTCCTTCAGCACGCGTTGCACAGAACTGCGATTGCGTGGCAACCGATAGCCCGCAGAAAAGGGCAGGGGGATGCCGGGGACCTGAGGGGAAGTGGCAGTCAGGCTGCCGGGGACCACGATGGTGTGTCGGACGTCGGGCTGTTTCTTCAGGTAATCGTGTTTGGCGCTCAGGTAGCGGCGCACGCCGCCCCCCTGACCCGACCAGAACATCGTCACATCGACGAGATGCATAGTTCTCCACGCGTTGCGGCCGCCAGGTCTTTCGCTGGCCAGGCCGCACGGGAAGCCGCTTCCCGCTAGATCTGACGACGAAGTTCAGCCGGCGGCACTTTCATCAATCCACGATACTTGGCGACCGTACGACGGGCAACGATGACGCCCTGGTCGGCCAGCATTTTCGTCAATGATACGTCAGAGAGCGGCGCGCGCCGGTTCTCGCTCGAGATCATCTCCTTGAGCAGGGCACGCACTGCAGCAGCCGAGCATGCGCCGCCGGTATCGGTGGCCAGTTCGCGCGAGAAGAAGTGCTTGAATTCGAAGATGCCGCGCGGCGTTGCCATGTACTTGTTGCCGGTGGCGCGCGATACGGTCGACTCGTGCAGGCCGAGTTCTTCGGCGACTTCGCGGAGCACCAGTGGTTTTAGCGCGACTTCGCCATAGTCGAAGAAGGTCTTCTGACGCGTCACGATGGCTTCGGCGACGCGCTGGATGGTGCTAAAGCGCTGCTCGACATTGCGGATCAGCCAGCGGGCTTCCTGAAGTTCCTGGGCCATCGGCGCACGATCGCTGCAGCGAGCCCGGCGGAACATGTCAGCGTAGGTGCGATGCAGGCGTGCCTTGGGCATCACCGCCGGGTTGGTCTGCACCGTCCAGCGGTTCTTGACCTTGCGCACGATCACGTCTGGCACCACGTACTGGGCATCGCTTTGCCCATAGCGCAGACCGGGCTTGGGATCGAGCTTTCTGATGAGCTGATGG
>CAZZVZ010000428.1:0-3242 GCA_964657655.1 Gammaproteobacteria bacterium
ATCATCGGCGCGCTGGTCCTGGTGGTCGGCTTGAGCAGTTGCGAGCGGCCTCCGGTGCAAACGGTTCAGCGCGGCGCCCGTGGCGTGGGCATGGAGCAGGTCTACAACCCACGACTGGTTGCAGAAAAAGCCGAGCTCAATACCGTGCCCGTAGTCGCTGCTGCTCTGCCCGGACCGGGCCCCAAGGCCAACACGATCTATAAGAACGTGCCGGTGCTCGGTGAGCTTGACGCCGGGCAGTTCGTGAATACCATGGCCGCCATGACTGCGTGGGTATCGCCCAAACAAGGCTGCACCTACTGCCATGACGTGACCAACTTTGCTTCGGACGGGCTTTATACCAAAGTGGTTGCGCGACGCATGCTGCAGATGACACAGCATCTGAATCAGGACTGGCAAACACACGTGGCGCAAACAGGGGTGACGTGTTACAGCTGCCACCGCGGCGAACCCGTACCCGCCAACGTCTGGTTCGAAAATCCTGGTGAACACGGCAGCGAAGGGTTTGCGGGAAATCACGCGGGCAAGAATCAGCCATCGATCATTGCCGGGGTTTCATCGCTTCCGGTCGATCCATTGAGTACCTTCCTGGATCAGGCCGGCGACATCCGCGTCGTGTCGCAGACCGCATTGCCCGATGGGGATCGCAAGTCGATCAAGCAGACTGAATGGACCTACGCGCTGATGATGCACATGTCGAAATCGCTTGGCGTCAATTGCACCTACTGTCACAACTCGCGCTCGTTCACCGATTGGGATCAGAGCACGCCGCAGCGCGCAACTGCCTGGTACGGTATCCGCATGGTGCGGGATCTGAACATGCACTATCTCGATCCGCTCGCCATCACGCTGCCGGTCAATCGCCATGGGCCAGAAGGTGATGGTCCGAAGGTCAGCTGTGCAACCTGCCACCAGGGTGCGTTCAAGCCGCTCTACGGCGCCAGCATGTTGAAAGACTTTCCGGTGCTCGCCAAGCCCACGACCGACGGCGCTCCAATCAACCCGGCGGCTGCGCCCGCCGCAGCAGCCACGGCGACAGCCGACACCCCGAGCACGACAATTGCTCAGGGCAACGCACCTGTCACGCAGCATTGACACAGCAATCATTAACAAACGGAACGGATTTAACAATGAACAAGAATTCCCGACGCGCCTTTCTCGTCAGCAGTGCCGCCATCACCGCCAGCCTATCAATCGCCGGGGCGGCCCGTGCCCAGGCCGCCAAGCTGGAAGAAAGCGACCCGCAGGCGGCAGCGCTTGGCTATGTGAATGATTCGAGCAAGGCCAATCAGGCCAAGTATCCGGCGCATACAGCAGCGCAGATGTGTTCCAACTGTCAGCTGTTTCAGGGCAAGGCAGGTGATGCCACTGGTCCATGCCCGATCTATTCCGGCAAGCTGGTGGCAGCCAAGGGCTGGTGCAGCGCCTACTCCAAGAAGGCTTAGTCGGCGCGCGGATTGTTCATGAATTTTGGTTGCCCAGATGAAGTAGCGCGCCGGTCCGATCGGTTTTCATGTGCCGGTCTGTCGCTGCTCGCCGCCTTGCTGCTCTCGCTTGGTGCTGCTCCAGCCATGGCGACTGCGGACCCATCAGCCATCGCGGCAGGCAAATACCTGGTCGATATCGGCGGCTGCGAATCGTGCCATACGGCGCCAAACGGCCAGCCGTTCGCCGGCGGGCTTTCCATGGATACGCCGTACGGCCCGATCACCACGCCCAATATCACGCCTGACAGGGAAACGGGCATTGGCTCGTGGAGCGATGCCCAATTTTACAAGGCCATGCATGACGGCGTTGGTCAGCATGGCGAGTATCTCTATCCGGTCATGCCGTTTCCCTATTACACCAAGCTCACACGTGCGGACGTGTCAAAGATCAGGGGCTATCTCGCTTCGCTGCCGGCCGTCCACAACGTTCCACCGCCGAGCAAGCTGCATTTCCCGTTTAGCGTGCGAGAGTCGCTGGTCGCCTGGCGCGCCGTGTTCTTCAAAGCCGGGGAGTTCAAGGCAGACCCCAGCCAGTCAGCGCAGATCAATCGTGGTGCCTACCTGATACAGGGCCTGGCCCATTGCGGCGAATGCCACAATGCCCGCCCGGTGGCTGGCGCCTCGAAATACAGCAAGGCCTTTCAGGGCGGCGTGATCGACGACTGGTATGCGCCCAACATCACAGGCGATGCACGCGACGGTATCGGCGCATGGAGCAATGACGAACTGGCGACCTATCTGCGTACCGGGGTGACGCCCAACAAGGGTGTAGCCGCAGGACCCATGGCCGAGACGGTCAAGAACCTGAGCCAGACCAGTGATGCGGACATGATGGCCATGGTGGCTTATCTGAAGTCGACCAAGGCGACTGCAGAACCTCATCAGCAGCTGGCGCTCTACAAGGGTCGAGACGCGATCGGCTCGCAGACCTATCTCAACTATTGCGCCTCGTGCCACGGGGTGGACGGCAAGGGCATCAAGGGCGCGGTACCCGCCCTGCAGGGCAACGGCTCAGTCACCGCCAAGGGCCCGGAAAATGTCGTGCAGGTGGTGCTTGGCGGCTTGCCAGCGCAAGGTTCCTATGCCGCCATGCCAGCGGTCGGGGCGGAAATGAGCGACGAGGAAGTCGCAGCGGTCACCACCTTTGTTCGCCAGCTCGGTAACAACTCGGCCCCGGGTGGCGCAGAAGCTGGCATGGTGGGCCGCGATCGTCCCAAGATCGACACCTTGATGAGCGGCGGTCTCGTGACGGGTTGCCCCAAGGCAGAAGATGACGCGGCCAATCGCGCTGCCATGAGCGAGCCGATGCAAAGCGCGTTAAAGGGCATGACCGATGCGCAGATGCTGTCGGTCGCCAAGCAGCTGGTCGCCAGCATGCGCCGGGCGGAACCACATGCAAGCGGTGCCGACCTTGTGAACGACGCGACCACCGCGTACTGCAATGTGCTGCATGCCGATACCAGCCTTGACAGCGTCACGCGCGCATCGAGAATCGGGCAATTCAGCGAGCTGGTCTACATGGAAAGTAATCCGCAGAACCACGCGCTGCACTGATGATCGGGTCACCTCCACCCTGTGGAGTGCAAGGTGGCTGAATCCGCCGGAAAAAGCTCGCCGCATCTTGACCAGGAGCAGCAGCAGCAGGCTGCCCAGCACGCTGCACCGCAGGCACTTGTCATCCACGAAGTGGTGCGTGAAGAGGGCGAGGCCGAGCTCGAGCGCCGCTCGAGCGCGGTGGCCTGGTCGGGTCTGGCT
>CAZZVZ010000429.1:0-3237 GCA_964657655.1 Gammaproteobacteria bacterium
AACCGACTTGAGGCCCAGCACGGTCGAGACCACCACCGGAAAGAAGCCCAGCAAGAAGGCGGCGATCACTTTGGGCAGAATGCCGAAACCAAACCACACCACGAACAGCGGCACGATCGCGATCTTGGGCACGCTCTGCGAGAACACCAGCAGGGGATAGACGTAGGCTTCGATGGTGCGCGACGAGGCAATCGCAATGGCAACCGGAATGCCGAACAGCACGGACAGCAAGAAGCCTCCGACCGTGGCGGCGGTGGTGTAGGAGCTCTGCTTGAGCAGGTTCTGCCACTCGCGACCGAGCTCGGCGATGACCTGCAGGGGGGGCGGCATCAGATAGGCCGGAATATGGAAAATCCGGATCGCCAGATCCCACACCACCAGCAGCGCGAAGATCAGGATGACGGGTCGCAGTGCACCCTCGGCCACGGCCTTGCGTTTCATGGGTGAAATCCTCGCCGATTGGCATGGTTGTAACTGATTGGTTAAAAATTACCGATCGCAGGCGCGGTTGTCAAGTTGACATGGCTACAGCATCAGGTAGCCATGCACCAGCGCCGTCATGTGCGCGAGGCGGTCTGCCTTGGCCTTGCGCGACATCAGGTCGCGCCCGAAAATGGTCGACAGGGTGGCGCTGTTGGAGAGGTAGAAATAGGCCAGCGCCGCGATCGAAATGTACAGCTGCACCGGGTCGACACCGGCCCGGAAGACGCCTGCGCGGCGACCGCGTTCCAGGACCGAATCAATCATCTCGACCAGCGGAGAATTGAGTTCACGGATCCGCGGCAGGGTCTTCAAGTGCGCTGCACGGTGCAGGTTCTCGCTATTGAGCAGCGTCAGGAATTCGGGGTGGGCAATGTAGTACTCCCAGGTGAATTCGATCAGAGCGCGGATGGCTTGCAGCGGATCGAGCTCGTCGAGATGCAAGGCCTGTTCGGCGCGACGGATACTGGCGTAGGCTTCTTCGAGAACTGCAAGAAAAAGCGCATCCTTGTTGCCGAAGTAGTAGTAGATCAGCCGTTTGTTCGAACCCGAGCGTGCCGCGATGCGATCGATGCGCGCGCCGCCCAGGCCGAACTGGGCAAACTCGCCGGTGGCCGCCGACAGGATTGCCGACCTGGTTTTGCCGGGGTTGCGCGAGATCGCCGGGGCACTCTCGCTGCTGTCGCTGGAGGTGCTCCCGATGGCCGGCGAGGTTTTGAGCGCTGAGGGACTCACGCCCGAAATATTAACTGAACAGTTACAAGCGTCAAGCGCGACGATTCATGCCGTGGAGCTAAGTGCCAGGAAAGGCGCTGGGAATGGCAGCGGCGCTAGCCGGAACAGTTCTGAGCCACCGACTGGCGGGTGTTGGCCAGATCCTGTTCATGCTGCTGGTCCGTATCGAACACCCGATTTCCCTGTGCATCGACGTGGTAAATGCGGCTGTAGGTCTGCAGGAAATCGAGGCGTTGCTGAGCCCTCAGGCAGGCAGTGTGCTTGGCTGCCAGAGCCTTCTTGTCATTTTCTTCCTGCTTGGCCTCTTCGGCCTTTTTCTTGTCGTAGCGCGACTTGAAGGCGTTGTCCTTCTCCTGCCAGCTCTCGTTGCCTGAATCGGTTGCAGCTGGCGCGGTGGAAATTGGCAGCGTCTTGGCATTGGTGCTGGGCGAGGCGGGCGGACTGCCGTCGTAATGGGTCACGCCCTGGGCGTCGACCCATTTGTAGACCTGTGCGCATGCCGGACCTGCGATCAGTAATGCTGTTGCGGCGAATGCGGCAGTGCGGATCACTGCCTTGCCAGAGCGGCAAAGAAAATGCCTCATTTGGTCTTCCTTTCAGCGACCCAAGTCGTGAGATATCGTGGAAGTCTGTCATGCAATCTTCGGCCGCGCAATGAACTTCAAGGCGACTCGCCTTCCGCTCTTCAGAATTGCGAGACGTGTCCCGCTTTGGCCGCCAGATCCATCCTGAAATGCACCATCACAGATGCCGCGAGCACCGTCAAATGAAGATACATTTTTTTTCAAGTTGATGAGATCGAGCAAGAATTTTCCGCAGGCTCTCAGTCGCTGACTATTCGAAGACCACCTGCCAGACGAGGATCAGGTTCGCCGCTGTAATCACGGCGAACAGCAGCCAGCCCGAAAGTGCTGCGAGTGGCGTATTCGCGAAACGCCCCATCAGTTTCTTGTCGCTGGTAAAGCGCAGCAGAGGATACATGGCGAAGGGCAGTTGCAAAGACAGCACCACCTGACTGAGCACCAGCATTTTCGCGAGCGAGTGCTCGCCCAGCCAGATCACGCCTGCAAGCGCTGGGACAAGCGCTAATGCACGGGTGATGACGCGTCGCAGCCAGCTCGAGATCTTGAAATTGATGAAGCCTTCCATGATGACCTGGCCTGCGATAGTGCCGGTAAAGGTCGAGCTCTGACCTGCAGCGAGCAGAGCCAGCGCAAAAAGGATTGCGGCGCCAGGACCTGCAATCGGCTCGAGCAGGCGATGTGCGTCTTCGATGTCTGCGATGCCCGCGCTTCCGGGATGAAAGAATGCGGCGCCGGCAAGGATCAGGATGGCCGCGTTGACAAGCAGGGCGATGCTGAGCGATGCGATGGTGTCGATGCGACCAAAGCGCAGCCGCTCTGCGCGCGCCGCCTCCGAACCTGTGACCAGAGCGTGATCTTCAGTCGTGCCTCGGGTGTTGACGATCGAGGAATGCAGATAAAGGTTGTGCGGCATGATGGTCGCGCCAAGAATGCCGATGGCAATGAACAGCCCGTCTCTTTGGGAGATGGCGTTGTTGACCGGCCAAAGACCCGCCGCGATATCGGGCCACACCGGCTTGATCAGTGCGAGCTCGACGAAGTAGCACACGGCGATGGTGCTCACCAACCCGAGCACGATGGCTTCGACCCGCCGGAAACCCTGGCCGCGCAAGCCCAGCACCACCAGCGTGTCGAGTGCGGTCAAGAGCACGCCGACCGGCAGGGACACGTGCAGCAGCAGCTTGAATGCCAGTGCGCCACCCAGCACTTCGGCCAGGTCGCAGGCCACGATCGAGATCTCGGCCAGGATCCAGAGAACCACATTGGTACCGCGTGCATAACGGTCGCGAGACAGTCGCGCCAGGTCGCGCCCGGTGGCAACTCCGAGCCGCATGCTCATGCACTGCAACTGCATGGCCGCCAGACTCGACAGCACCACGACCCATAACAGCTTGTAGCCGTAGCTTGAACCCGCCTGAATGTCGGTGGCCCAGTTGCC
>CAZZVZ010000430.1:0-3230 GCA_964657655.1 Gammaproteobacteria bacterium
GTCGAGGCCATGGTCAGTGAATTCGACCGCGGCCTTGCTGCATTCATCAGTGCCGAGGATCAGAGCCAGGGCGGCTTCACCAGCACCACGCGCGACAGTCGCACCATCTTTCATGCCCTGCCCGCGCTATCTGTCGGGCTCGTCAAGGCGGCGGCCGATGGGTATGCGAGTCATAATCATCTGCTCGAGGCGATGCTTGCGGCCAATCGGGAAGCCAAGAAAACCTCGGCCAGCCGCATCTTCATCGAGCGTCGCGCCCCGACTGACCACAGCCGTGCGACGCTTGGCACGCCACCTCTTGAGGTGACCGTGGGCGCCACTACGGCGCCTGTCACTCGCAGCACATCGATCAAACTCAACTCATAGGGCTCCCAGGCATGACGCGCACGGCAACTCGCAGCACCCGTCTTATTTCCAGAATCATGCTCGGCCTGATGCTTGGTGCCGCGATCTCGCAGGCCCTGGCGCAGGGTGTGCCAGACGCGACCAACGAAGCAGATGCTGCCCGCCAGATGCTCGACAATCAGGCGATCGTAGAGGCGGCGGCGGCCCAGTGCAAGACCAGATTTCCCGAGCAGGGCGCCAACATCGACTTGTGGCTCGCCAACTGGAACAGTACCGACGCGCAGCTGTTCGCAGCAGCAGAAGCGCTCAATGCCAAAAGCGCCAGCCCGACACTCAAGTCGGAGCGCAGAGCCAGCGCCGACGCCAAGATTGCCCCGGGCTTCGCCGGTGCGGCCACCACAGAACAGCTGCAGGGGTTCTGCAACAAGCTGTTTGCGCCCGGTACCGTCAACCAGTTGCGCGAGAGTCAGCCGCGCACCGTGCAGTTCCTGACGGAAGCCTACGCAAGGCTCAAGCGCGACGGCCAGATCAATGATTAGGAACCAGCGCCCAGCCGCGTGGCTGGGCGCTGGTTGCTAGAACAGCACTGCAGCCTTGCTCAGGGTGATGTAGACGCCCCAGGCAATCGGCAGTACCACCACCGCCCAGGCGAACAGCAGTGCAGCCGAGCTCGACGGCACGCTATCGCCTGCAACCACGGTCTCGTTGATGTTCTGAATCGCTTTCTCATGGGCCAGGCGGCGTTCCGACTCGAGCTCTGCTTCGCTCATGAAGTTTTCCGCAGCAACCGGCTTGACCAGCAGATTGCAGATCAGTCCGACCAGCAGCAGCCCAGCCAGGATATACATGGTGATGTCGTACACCTGCGCGCGCGCCACGCCTGCGGCCAGCTCCTGCTCGCGCAGCGTGGTCACGATGATCGGGCCGATCACGCCGGCGGTCGACCATGCCGTGAGCAGGCGGCCATGGATGGCACCCACCATCTGGGTGCCGAACATGTCCGCGAGGTAGGCCGGTATGGTGGCGAAGCCTCCGCCGTACATCGACAAGATGATGCAAAAGGCCAGGATGAACAGCTTGATCATGCCGGCATGAGCGAGCGATGGAGCACTCGCATAGAGGACGATGCCAAGCACGAAGAAGGTCGCGTAGGTCGCCTTGCGGCCAATCTTGTCGGACAGCGATGCCCAGAAGAAACGCCCGGCGATGTTGAACAGGCTCAGCAGTCCGATGAAGCCTGCCGCGATTCCCGCGATCTGGGCCTTTTGCGCTGTGCTCAGATCGCTAAAACCGGTTGCGCTGCCAATCAGGCTGCCACCGAAGACTTCCTGCAGCATGGGCGAGGCCATCGCGAGAACGCCGATACCTGCCGACACGTTCATGCAAAGCACCATCCAGATCAGCCAGAACTGGGGTGTTTTCCAGGCGCGGTCCAGATGAACCTGGTGATGCGTCACCATGGCATTGGAGGCAGTCTGCGGCGGGGTATAGCCGCTTGGCAGCCAGTTGGTGGACGGCACGCGGTAACCGAAAGCACCGCCCATCATGAAGATCAGATAGATCACGGCGAAAACCAGCAGGGTCTGCCAGACGCCTACTGAATCCGGTGTCGCGAAAGACTTCATCAGTTTGTCTGCCAGCGGCGCTCCAATCATCGCGCCACCCCCGAATCCCATGATCGCCATGCCGGTGGCCATGCCGCGCCGGTCGGGGAACCACTTGATCAAAGTCGAGACCGGCGAGATGTAGCCGAGCCCGAGACCGATACCGCCAAGCAGGCCAGCGCCGAGCCAGATGATCCACAGCTGATGCAGGTACACGCCAAGTGCTGCGACTGCGAGACCGCCGGACCAGCACAGCGCTGCGACAAAACCTGCCATGCGAGGACCGACGCGTTCCAGCCAGCCACCCCAGAGGGCGGCCGAGATGCCGAGCAGCACGATGAAGATGGTGAAGGTAAACGACAGCATGGTGACCGGCCAGTCACAGCTCGTGGTGGTCAGGATGCTGAGCCAGCTGGCATCCTTGGCGCAGGCGTTGGCGGCGGTGACGCCAAGCGCACGCGACAGCGGCAGCCAGAACACCGAGAAGCCATACGCCATGCCGATGCACAGATGCACGGCAAGTGCCGCAGGAGGCACCAGCCAGCGATTGTAGCCAGGGCCGACGATGGTGCGTTCTTTGGCGAGCATGCCGTGATTTGGCGGCGCGGCTGCTGACTCTGATAGCGGAAGTGCACTCATGTCATGTCTCCTGATGAATTCTTTTCGATCAGATCGGTGCCCGATTCGGCGCGATTGTGCCACCGGCTCTCGAGAAACAATAGGGCGGCTGTGTTGGTACTTTCCCGATTCATGACATTTGTTTACAACCCGGAAACGACAACGGCTGATGCACCGTTGGCGCATCAGCCGTTTTACTGCACTGCAGTAGGCGTCAGCTCACATCGAGCTACTTGCCAATTTCACGGCTCTGCTGATTCTCCTGATGATTGATGGTGCGCTGTTCGGTCTTGGTAATGTGCCCGCCGTTGACTGCTGCATCGGCACGCTCTTCGGTGCGAATCGCATGATCCTGAGCATGCAGCTGCTTGGCCTGGGCACCCGTGATCTGGCCGCTCGCACGTTCCTGATGGATGCGGGCGTTCTGATTGGCAAGACGTGCATTTACTTCGGCACGACGCGGGTGCGTTGCATCAAAAGAGTCCTGGGCGGGCGGCGTTTGCGCCATGGCCGAGAGCGAGGTGGCGAATAAAGCAGCTGCAACAATTGCGCGCCGATGAAACATGATGATCTCCTGTCAAAAGCCAGCGATGTGGCGTGGTAACAATTAGAACGCGCCGCCAGCGCAAAGGTCTACGCCGCTTTTGCAAGAGATTGTTTCAG
>CAZZVZ010000431.1:0-3225 GCA_964657655.1 Gammaproteobacteria bacterium
TTCACCGGCTGGATATCGAGCGCGCTGACGCTCCAGCGCGGGCGCTCGAGCTTCAAGGTGATGGCAAGGCAGCCGCTGCCAGTGCCGATGTCGAGCACTGCCGCGCCATCGCGGGTGGTCTTTGTAAGGGCCAGATCAACCAGCAGCTCGGACTCGGCTCTTGGGATCAGCACGCGGGCGTCGACCTTGAAAGAACGTCCGTAGAATTCACGGCTGCCGAGCAGGTAGGCGATCGGCTGACCGCGTTCACGCTGTTCGACCAGCCGCTCGAATTCGCGCAGCGCCGTTTCTTCAAGAATCAGCTCCGGACGCCTTGCCATGTCCTCGCGCGACAGGCCGCTCGCCTGGCTCAGCAGCAAGCGACGCTCGAGCGCATCAAGGCGCTGCGTGGCAAGCACCGCAGCCACGCTTGGCGAACTGCCGTCTCGACTCACATCTCCTCACCTGCCAGCGAGGCCAGCATTTCAGCCTGGTGTTCGGCCATCAGCGCCGAAGTCAGTTCGCTCAGATCACCGTCCATGATGGCGTCGATCTTGTAGAGCGTCAGATTGATGCGGTGATCCGTGATGCGGCCCTGCGGGAAGTTGTAGGTGCGAATGCGCTCGCTGCGATCACCCGATCCGATCAGGCTTTTCCGGGTGGCGGCCTCGCTGGCCTGCTGGGCGCGTACCTGCTGATCCTTGATGCGCGCTGCCAGCACCTTCAAGGCCTGCGCCTTATTCTTGTGTTGCGATCGGTCATCCTGGCACTCGACCACGATGCCGGTCGGCAGGTGCGTGATGCGCACGGCAGAATCGGTCTTGTTGATGTGCTGACCACCGGCACCCGACGCCCTGAAGGTATCGATCCTGATTTCGTCGGGGCGAATGTCGACGTCTGACACCTCGTCGGCCTCCGGCATCACAGCAACCGTGCAGGCCGAGGTGTGAATGCGCCCCTGTGTCTCGGTGGCAGGCACGCGCTGCACGCGATGGCCACCCGATTCGAACTTGAGACGCGAATAGGCGCCCTCACCAATGATGCGTGCGATCACTTCCTTGTAGCCGCCGATTTCCGAGTCGGATTGCGAGACCAGTTCGACACGCCAGCCCTCGCGCTCTGCAAAGCGCGTGTACATGCGCAGCAGGTCGCGTGCAAACAGTGCCGATTCGTCGCCGCCCGTGCCGGCACGAATTTCGAGAAACAGGTTGCGTCCGTCGTTGGGATCGGTCGGCAGCAGTAACACCTGCAGTTCGGCCGCGAGCTCGGTCATGCGCGCTTCGGCAGCGCGCATCTCCTCTTCAGCGAACGACTTCATGTCGGCGTCGGCCAGCATCTCGCGCGCGGTCTCAGAGTCAGTGCGTGCGGCGCGGTATTCCTCGAACTTGGCGATCACGGGCGCGAGGTCGCTATGTTCGCGCGTCAGCTTGCGGTACTGGTCGAGATCGTCGGTGACGTGCGGGTCGCCTAATGCGCGATCCAGTTCAGTCAGGCGTGATGCCAGCTGTTCGAGCTTGTTGACGATGGAGGTTTTCACGGGCAGTTCAAATCGGATGGCAGCATGAAAGCCTGCCTGGTCGATGCATGGAGCGCCATCAGGCGCCAGCGGATGCGAAATGTGCAGCCGTCGCTAGCGTGCCGATTTGTAGAGGTGCGGCAGCAGTTCAATCAGCTGGCTGCGCGTATCGTTCGGGCTCTGGTTCAAGAGCTGCGTTGGACCATGCAGGAATTTGTTGGTGAGCGCCTGTGACAGCAGATCGAGTACTGCGTTCGGGTCGTCACCGCGCGCCAGCATGCGGCGTGCGCGCTCGAGTTCGGCCAGGCGCATCGACTCGCCGCGCTGGTGCAGGTCACGGATCAGCGGCACCGCACTGCGCGCATCGATCCAGTGCATGAACTGCTGAACCTGGGAGTCGATGATGGCTTCGGCTTCCTCGACTGCGCCCTGGCGCGTGGCAGCACCTGCTGCTGCGAATTTGCCGAGGTCATCGATGGTGTACAGGTACACGTCATCAAGACGCGCGACCTCGCCCTCGATATCGCGGGGCACCGCCAGGTCGACCATGAACATCGGCTTGTGGCGCCGCTGACGCTTGGCGCGTTCCACCATGCCAAGTCCGATGATCGGCAGTGACGATGCGGTGCACGAGATGATGACGTCGAAATCACCCAGATGCTGGGGCAGATCCGACAACTTGAGGAAATTGGCGTTAAAGCGCTGCGCCAGGGCCGCGCCACGTTCGTAGCTGCGGTTGGCGACCGTAATGCTGCGCGGCGCCTGGGCCGCGAAATGGGTGGCGCACAGGTCGATCATTTCACCAGCGCCCACCAGCAGCACGCGTTCGCTCGAAAGCGTCTCGAAGATGCGCTGCGCCAGGCGCACAGCGGCGGCGGCCAGCGACACACTTTCGGCGCCGATGGCAGTCTGGCTGCGCACTTCCTTTGCGACCGAGAAGCTGCGTTGAAACAGCTGGTGCAAATAGGTGCCAAGACCGCCCGCGGCGTCGGCATCGCGTACCGCCTGCTTCATCTGCCCGAGAATCTGCGGTTCGCCCAGGATCATCGAGTCAAGCCCTGAAGCGACCCGGAAACTGTGACGCACAGCAGCCGCCTGATCGTAGGCATAAAGATGCGGCATCAACTGCTCGGGTGGCAGCTTGTGGTAATCGGCCAGCCAGCGGTTGATGGGCGTTTTGACGTGTTCCAGCACGGCCTCGCTGGCGCAATAGATCTCGGTGCGATTGCAGGTCGACAGGATCGCACCCTCTTGCACCAGCGCTGGGGCCACCTGACGCAGCGAGGCGATGGCCGATGCAATGCGCTCGCCCGGGAACGCCAGGCGCTCGCGCAGCGCCAGCGGTGCCGTGTTGTGGTTGATACCGAGCGTGACGAGTTGCATTCGCATGGACGGGCACTGGGGGACGCAGTCAGCCCAAACGGGCGACAGGCTCTCGGCCTGCGTGGCGCCGATGATCAGTCCCAGACGCATTCAGGTTCTTAATAGCTGATTATTATCCCACTTAACCGCCTGGTACCGCTGCCTTGGCCGCGCACATCGTCCTGCGAGCGCAATTGTGGTCACGCCGGCACAGGCAGGGCCGGGCCCGGCTACTGCACTTCCTGCTCGGGCTCCCCCTGCGGCGTTTGGACCTTGACCGCCGGCACGATGATGCGAAATTCGCTGCCCTGGCCGGGATTGCTGGAGAATTCCAGGCGCCCGTGATGGCGTTCAGTCACGATCTTGAC
>CAZZVZ010000432.1:0-3222 GCA_964657655.1 Gammaproteobacteria bacterium
TGTGAAATTAGGCCGCGCAGCGCTCGCGCCGACCGTTGGTGGAGAATCCAATGGCTGATCTTCACAAATTGAGTGCGATTTGGAAGGAGTTCGAGATCGCTGCGGCGCGTGCACCCTCTGAGCACGAGCAATTGATTGTCTCGATGAAGCTTTTGGCTCAGGTGGTTTGGATTGCAGTGCCGGCGGGAACGGCTTGTGACGAAGTCGCTAGCCTAGAGGGGCTGACCCGCACACACGCAATCGCAGGGCAGGAGGTGAACGGAAGTGCTGCGCCGGTTCCCGCTGCCCCGGATTGGTCTATTAAGCCTCAAGTTGCGTCCTAGTCAGGGTGCGGAAATGGTCATGGTGACAGCCACCGAACAAATCTTTGCGCGCTCGTCGACGCGCGCCTACAACGGCACTGCGGTCCAGAGTCCCGGCATCATCCTCGATCTCATGCGTGCCGCAGTGCGTGCGCCAACTGCGCTCAAGCAGCAGGCCTGGTCCTTTGCCGTCATTCAAGACAAGGATTTGCTTTTTCACTTCGAGCAGCTTGCAGCACCTCTTATCGGCCATACCTTCTCGCGGTTCCCCGAAGATGCCCCCCAACTGACATCTGTCAGCGAGATCGCTTCACTTCAGCCACTGTTTCATGGCGCGACGACGCTTATCGTGATCGGCTATGAAAAGAGCGGTGCATTTGTCGAAGGAGAGTGCTGGCTGGCGGCCCAAAACCTCATGCTCGCGGCCGCAGATTTGGGCCTTGGCAGCTGTGTGATCGGTTCCGCAATCTCGGCGCTGAACCACTCGAGCGGTCAGAAGCTGCTCGGACTGCCACCGAGCTTCCAGTCGGTCGTACCAATCATTCTCGGAAAACCGGCTGGTCCGAAGATTTCCACCGCTCGTGACGAGCCCCGCGTGGTGCGATGGGCGCACCCTTCGTCTGCCTGTCTTCCGTTGCCATTAATCGTTGCTTGATGGGGGCTACGGCTCAAGACGAAGCACGATCTGGGCGATGGTTGACTTAAATCAAAGGCCAACGCGCTACATCTCGCTAATCTGGCCGGGCGTAACCATTAGCGCCCGCCCGGCGCTTTCCCTAGAGAAACTGAAAATGACGAATCAAAAATCCTCCCGCAGAACCTTTTTCATGCAATGCGTGGCAATCAGCGCCCTTGGGATGAGCGGCATCGCAGTCGCGCAGCCCGCGCAGCTGTCCGAGACTGATCCGCAAGCCTCAGCGCTCGGATACAAGTCTGACGCAGCCACCGTTGATCATGCCAAGTACCCGAAGTATGTTGCTGGACAGAATTGTTCTGCATGCCAACTGTTCCAGGGTAAAGGCACGGATGCGGCCGGTCCTTGTCCAATCTTTTCTGGAAAACTGGTCTCCGCCAAAGGATGGTGTAGCGCCTACGCGAAGAAAGCCTAGCATCATCCAACCCGCCATCCGCCGGACGACTGTACAAGAAAAAACCGGGGCTCTGGCGGGATTGGTGCCGGGAGGCAGGTCGCTGAGGGCTGCGCCGCCAGGTTTGCAAATCCAGCGCGCGTCCTACCCAAAACGCACATGATGTACACAGCACCCCGTACGCCCGAAAGAATAAATGTCTCGTGCGGATACTGCGGTGAGCCTGTACCTGCGAACGTCGATATTGTCGCCGCGATCGCCGGAACACTGGAACCCATGTGCTGTCATGGGTGCGCCGCACTGGTGTTTCTTGCCGGCGATGGCCAGCCGGGAAAAGCGCTACCGACCGTCCAGCAGCGACTGGCAGTCGACGGCATTTCGTGCGGAAACTGTGTCAAAGCCATCGAGCGGGGAATGAACGGAACGGTAGGCGTTGCGTACGCCCGGGTCGATTCAGTCACACAGGAGATCGACCTCGCATTCGACGAGCGTTTGGTCAGCTTGGCACGACTAAGAAGCGTCCTGAGACGGCTTGGCTACGAGACAGCGTTGGTGAACGACGCTGAGGCGCTGCATCAGCGCAGCCGGCGCACCGCCTTAAAGGGAGTGCTCCTGTCTTGGCTATTCATGATGCAGGTCATGATGCTCTCCGGGCCCACGTACCTGGCAGGTCCGGGTGACATCGCGCCGGATCTCGCACAATTGATGAGAATCGCTGAAGCGCTGCTAACGCTACCGACCCTGATATTCTGCGGCCGGCCCATCTTTCGGTCAGCGCTACGCGCCTTGCGGTTCGGACAGATTGGCGGCGACCTGCCTGTCGTGATCGGTCTCGCGGCTGCGTTTATAGCAAGCGTTCTTTCAATTGTTCGTGGCACCGGAGCCGTCTATTTCGATTCAATTACCATGTTCCTTGCACTGCTGTTGACTTCAAGGTGGCTGCAACAGCGCGGTCTTGATCAAGCCACGAGTTACCTGAGGAAGCTTGGGCGCCAGCAGCTGCCGGCAGCTCGACGCATCAGAGAAGATGGTGGTGTGGAAGACGTCACAGCGAGCAGCCTGCAGCCAGGCGATCTCATCTTGGTACGTCCTGGCGAAGTCATCGCGGCCGATGGCGTTATCGAACAAGGGTCTGGCCATTGCTCCGAGGCTCTTTTGACTGGGGAGAGCACGCCACTCGCCAAAAGCCCCGGCTCCGCAGTGCTGGCAGGTTCCACCAACATGGACGCGGTGCTCAAGCTGCGGGTCAGACTTGCAGGAACCGCAACCACCCTGGCCACGATTGGACGCTTGGCCGCCAGTGCAGCGCGCGAACGTCCATCATCCATCGCCTTCGCGGAGCGCGCTGCACCATTCATGGTCGCGCTGGTGCTGACATTTACCATCGCGGCGGGTGTGTGTTGGTGGCACGCGGGTCCGACCAAGGCGTTCGAAGTGATGCTCGCCGTTCTGGTCATCACTTGCCCTTGCGCGCTTTCGCTTGCCGCACCAGCCGCCCTTGCTGCAGCTCAGGCGGCCATGGCCGCACGCGGCATCTTGGTCGCCCGGCTCAATGCGGTTGAGCAGCTTGCAAAATCAGACTCGATCGTATTGGATAAAACGGGCACGCTGACCAGCGGTCGCATGGAAGTCAGTCGTGTTGAGGTGCTGCGACAGGGATTCGCCGCGCCGACCATCACGGTCGAGCAATCGATTCGGGTCCGCGTACTGGAGCCCGACGTGGCCAGGTTGATCGGGATGCCTAAGGGCGCCAGCGGCATGGTGCTGGAGGCTACCGCCTTCAGCTATGGCCGGGCGCCTGAAGTGCCGGCCACCTTGAAGCTGATGCGTTA
>CAZZVZ010000433.1:0-3219 GCA_964657655.1 Gammaproteobacteria bacterium
GGTGACATGCGGTCCGTAGAAATCGGAGGTGTCGATGTGGTTCACGCCGGACGCCAGCGCCTCTCGCAGCACTGCAAGTGCGCCGGCGTGGTCGCGGGGCGGCCCGAAAACGCCCGCACCTGCGAGCTGCATGGCGCCGTAGCCGAGTCGCCTGACCGTCGAGTCGCCCAGTTTGAAGGTTCCGCCTGGAATCGTGTTTTGCATTTGTCGTCGCCGTGAGTGATTGCAATGACCCATGGTAGGCGCCGGATCGGCGTGCGACAATCTGCATAATCGGCACAGGCCGTACGGCGCGGCGAACAATGAAAATTGACCTGAACGATCTGAAAGCCTTTCTGGCAGTCGCGCAGGCCAGCAGTTTTCGCCAGGGCGCGCGTGCCAGTGGTGGCAGCGCCTCTGGGGTCAGCGAAGCCGTGCGACGCCTTGAAACCCAGCTTGGCGTCAGGCTGCTCAATCGCACCACGCGAACCGTGATGCTGACGGAGGTCGGCACGCGACTGCTGGAGCGTCTTGCACCCGCCCTTAACGAGGTCGATGCAGCTCTTGATGTCGTCAACGGCTTTCGCGAGCGACCGGTCGGTACGCTCCGGCTCAACGTCCCGGTCAGCGCAGCGCGCCTGACTCTGCCCGCCATCGTGCCGGCCTTTCTCGCCGCCTATCCAGAGATCAAGCTCGAGGTGACCGCAGACGACAGTTTCGTTGATGTGCTGGCGTCGGGATGTGATGCGGGGATTCGCTACGATGACCGGCTCGAGCAGGACATGATTGCCGTGCCTATCGGTCCGCGACGGCAACGCTTTGCCGCGGTCGCCTCGTCCCGCTATCTGGATCTGCACGGCCGTCCCCAGCATCCGCGCGATCTGCTCGCGCATGCGTGTTTGCGCGGGCGCTTCAAAAGCGGAGCGATGACGCCCTGGGAGTTCGAACGCAATGGCGAGTCGATCAGGGTCGACGTCTCAGGGCCGCTGCTGGTGCAGGTGGGAACCGCAACCGATCTCTCGGTCGAAGCGGCCATCGCCGGCACGGGCATCTTGTATCTGTTTGAAGACTGGCTGCGACCGCACCTCGATAGCGGCGCACTTGAACCCGTGCTCGAGCCATGGTGGCAGCAATTTTCAGGACCCTTCCTGTACTACCCCGGTCGACGCCTGGTGCCAGCGCCGCTGCGCGCCTTCCTCGACTTCATCAAGGCTTGACTGACGGGAGGTCAGCACCACCCAAGACTACAATGCCAGAGCATTGCATCGAGTCTTCTGGCAAGCTTGCCTGACGGTAGGCAGCAGACCTTGGACGCCGCCTGAACGGCTTGAGCCAGCGTGCATGACTGCACGTCACGCAACGGAGTGTTGGTTTGGACACCTATCGTCTTCATTATTTTCCGGAATCAGGCAACAGCTACAAGCTCGCATTGATGCTGACACTTTGTGGTCAGACCTTCGAGCCCATCTGGACGGATTTCGCAAGCTGGGTCACCTTCAAGCCCGAATGGCGCCGCAGCGTGAACGCCATGGGCGAAATCCCGGTTCTCGAGGAAAACGGCATCAAGCGGTCCCAGACAGGCCCGATCCTGTTGCGACTGGCTGAAAAATACGGCCTGTTTGCAGGACGCGACGAAGAAGAACGGTTCGAGGTCTTGCGCTGGCTGTTCTGGGATAACCAGAAGCTGTCGGCATACATGGCCGCCTACCGCTTCGGTCGAACTTTCTCGAAGTCGGCCAATCCTACAGTGCTTGAGTTTCAACGCGCCCGGGTGGACGACTACCTCAAGGTGCTCAACCTCCATCTGGCTGGCCAAGCGTTCATGACGGGAGCAGCCCCGACCATCGCAGATCTCTCGATGTGCGCCTATCTGTCGTTTCCCACCGACGAGACGGGCTACGATTTGAGCGTCAGTCATCCGCAGGTCTATGCCTGGCTGCAGCGCATTGCAGCCATCCCGGGATGGCAGTCGCCCTATCAGCTGATGCCCGGCAAGCGACTGCCGCGCTATGACATCTGAGTGCATTTCTTCTTGCGACACAGTTCACCATGCCAACACCGCCAGCCCAAAAGCCCGCACCTCAATCGCCCGCGTCAGCCAGCGACCTGATCACCAGCAAGATCGCCGGGCTGGGCGACTGGCGCGGTACTACGCTCGAGCGCATGCGCGCACTGATTCACGAAGCGGCTCCAGATGTGATCGAAACATGGAAGTGGCGCGGCACCCCGGTCTGGGAGCTCGATGGCATCATCTGCACCGGCGAAACCTACAAGAGCGTGGTGAAGCTCACGTTCGCCAGGGGCGCTAGCCTCAAGGATCCCAAGCACCTGTTCAACTCAAGCCTCGAGGGCAACGTGCGCCGCGCCCTCGACATCAAGGAGGGTGAAAGTGTCGACCGAGCCGCATTTCATGCGTTGATCTTGGAAGCGATCGCGGCCAACAAGGCGGCCAAAGCGAAACCCGCGAAAAAACCCAACGCCTAAATCACGGCCTGCCTTAGGTCAGCAGCAGCGCCATGCCAGGGTCACCCTTTTGCATCGCCCTCTGGTAGCCCGGGCGCGCGCTGATGCGCTGCAAGTATCGCAAGATGTGCGGATACGGACTCAGGTCAGCCGGGTAAAAATAGCGCATGGTGGTGAGCGAGAACACGCTCATGATGTCTGCTGCCGTGAATTCCTCCCCAGCGAGATACTCGGCATCTTCAAGCCGAGTGTTGACGAGGCCAAGCGCACGCGCGAGACGCCCTTTTGTGCTGACCAGCATGGCATTGTCGGGCGGCAGGTTAAGACGGCTCAAAATCATGTTGCGGCCCATCACGGGCTGCAGATTGCCGTTGGAAAAATGAAACCAGTAGAGGTATTGGGCGAACGCCGGATGGTCCGGGCCGAGAGACAGACGTCCGTCACCGTGTTTCACAATGATGTATTCGACGATGGCGGCCGATTCGCCCAGCAGCAGATCGCCGTCGGTAATGACGGGTGCCGTGCCCATCGGATGCAAGGCCAGCAGGTCCGGAGGCGACAGCATCGTCGCCGCGTCACGCGTATAAGGCTTTAGCTGATAGTCGATGGCAAGCTCTTCGCACAGCCAGACAATGCGTTCCGACTGGGATTTGCCGAGGTGATGAACAGTAAGCATATGGTGTTGGTCCGTTTCTGATCAGGCCGCCAAGCGCGGGGTCCGCGTCCTGCACTGATGTTCCGCGCAGATGATATCGTCCGGCCGAGCGGCTGGGAACA
>CAZZVZ010000434.1:0-3200 GCA_964657655.1 Gammaproteobacteria bacterium
GGCTTGGTCAGGTACTCATCGGAGCCGACCATGCGACCGCGCGCGCGGTCGAACAGGCCGTCTTTTGAGGACAGCATGACCACCGGGGTGTCGCTGAATCGGGGGCTTTTCTTGATCAGCGCACAGGTCTGATATCCATCCAGACGAGGCATCAAGATGTCGCAGAAAATCAGGTCCGGCTGGTGGTCATTGATCTTTGCCAGGGCATCAAAGCCATCCTCTGCGAGGATCACCTGACAGCCTGCCTGCACGAGGAAAATCTCAGCGCTTCGACGAATCGTGCTGCTGTCGTCGATGACCATTACCTTAAGCCCGGCAATATCGGGGTTCGCTGTCATGTTCTCGATCTAAAGGCGCTTGTGTTGACGTGGTGCCGCGAGCTAGTGCGGCGCGCCCTAAATGCGGCATCCGCCGCGTGCAGCGCATCTATATTCAGCCGATTGTAGCGTGGACTTATTAGCCCACACTGCCCTGTTGTATCACGACAACACGGTGGCTTACACCTCTACCATCTCGAAATCTTCCTTGCGCGCGCCGCATTCCGGGCAGGTCCAATTCATCGGTACGTCAGCCCAGACAGTTCCAGGTGCAATCCCCTCTTCCGGCGATCCTGCGGCCTCGTCGTATATCCAGCCGCAAATCAGGCACATCCATGTTTTCATTGTGTCTCTGTGCTCTCGTATCTCAAGGCCCAAAAGAGGCCGGACTGATCAAGAGTAAACTGCGAGTTTAACGGTTTTTGCATCCCATTCCCCCCGCATTCCCCGCGTTTGCCGCTAGGTAGACGCACGTCCAGAAGCCCCCTATGCCCGCGCAATCCCCGCCAATCGTGATGATTTTCGCCGCCAGCGACCCGACCGGCGGCGCCGGACTGCAAGCCGACCTGATGACGGTCTCAAGCATGGGTTGCCATGGCGTGACGGTCCTGACTGGCTACACCGTGCAAGACACCGCGGGCGTCGAGGATTTCGCAGCGCTCGACGCCGAATTCGTCGACGATCAGGCGCGTGTCGTCCTGGAAGACATGCCGGTCGCCGCTTTCAAGCTCGGTGTACTCGGCAGCGTCGAAATCGTCGCGACCGTGGCCGAGATCGTGTCTGACTATCCGGACATTCCGCTGGTGCTCGATCCGGTGCTGGCCAGCGGCCGCGGCGATGTGTTCGCCGATGAAGATGTGCTGGGCGCGATCCGCGAGCTGCTGGTACCGCAGGCCACCATCGTCACCCCCAACAGCATCGAGGCACGCCGCCTCGCCTCGCAAAACGAAGATGGCGAGGAGGATTCAAGCCTCGATCTGTCGCTTTGCGCCAAACGTCTGATCGAATGGGGCACTGAATTCGTCTTGATCACAGGCACACACGAGAACAGTGTCGACGTGATCAACTACCTGTACAGCGAAGATGGCCTGATGCGCAGCGACACCTGGCAACGTCTGGTGGGCAGCTATCACGGCTCGGGCTGCACGCTCGCCTCGGCACTGGCTGCGCTCCTGGCCAACGGACTCGACATCCCAGAAGCAGTGCGCGAAGCCCAGGAATACACCTGGCAAACGCTGGCGGCCGCCTTTCGCCCGGGGATGGGACAGCACCTGCCGGATCGTTTCTTCTGGGCGCGCGAACTGCAGGCAAGCGAAGGCGGCGCGACGCGCAGCTAATTCTTATGGCGAATCAGATTCATGGCCTGTACGCGCTCACGCCCGATGGCCTCGGCGCTGCCCATCTGCTCGAACTGGTGGATGCAGCCATTGCAGGTGGTGCCGAGCTGGTGCAGTACCGCGACAAGAGCGCCAGCGCGACCGAACTCGAGGAGCGCGCCCGCGCCCTGAGGGCGCTGTGCCGCGGACGCGGTGTCCCCTTGATCGTCAACGACCACGTGGCGCTCGCGCTAGCCGTGGAGGCGGACGGTGTCCACCTCGGAAGGGACGACGGTGCCGTCAAGCAGGCACGCGCTGCGCTCGGCAGCACGGCGCTGATTGGCGTGTCGTGCTACGCAAGTGTCGAGGCCGCGCGCATGGCCGAGCAGGACGGCTGCGATTACGTCGCCTTTGGCAGCGTGTTTCCCTCGCCCACCAAGCCGGCAGCGCCTGCGGTGCCGCTGTCCATCTTCGGCCAAGCCCGCACCGCGGGGGTGACGCTGCCGCTGGTGGCGATTGGCGGCATTACTGCAAGCAACCTTGACGCACTCATCGTCGCGGGCGCAGATTGTGCGGCTGTGATCAACCAGTTGTTTGGCACGCAACAGCGCGACAGCGTGTTCGCCAGCGCACGGCGCCTTTCACAATCCTTTGCAAAGCATTAAATGGCAGACCTCGAAGACAGCAACCTCGAACTCTTCACCCGTGCTCAAAAGACCACGCCCGGCGGCGTCAATTCGCCGGTGCGCGCCTTTCGCCAGGTCGGCGGCGTGCCGCGTTTCATCACCCATGCCGAAGGCCCGTTCATGTTCGACGCCAACGGCACGCGCTACATCGACTACATCGGCAGCTGGGGACCGGCCATTGTCGGCCACGCGCATCCCGAAGTGGTGGCCGCTGTGGCCACCGCCGCCACCCATGGTCTGTCGTTCGGGGCGCCAACCGAGCACGAGATCGAGATGGCCGAAGAACTGATCCGGCTGGTACCCTCGATCGAACAGATCCGCCTGGTCAGCTCCGGTACCGAAGCCGCCATGAGCGCGATCCGCCTGGCGCGCGGTGCCACCGGCCGCGACAAGATCATCAAGTTCGATGGCTGCTACCACGGGCATGCCGACAGTCTGCTGGTCAAGGCCGGTTCCGGCCTGCTGACCTTCAAGAATCCGAGTTCTGCAGGTGTGCCTCTTGACCTGGTGCAGCACACCCTGGTGCTCGACTTCAACGTGCCCCAGCAGCTGGAAGACGCATTCGCACAGTTTCCCGATGACATCGCCTGCGTGATTGTCGAGCCGATCGCCGGCAACATGAACCTGGTGCGCTCCACGCCCGAATTTCTCGCCACCATGCAGCGTCTGTGCGAGAAACATGGTGCCGTGCTGATTCTCGACGAGGTGATGAGCGGATTTCGGGTGGCGCTCGGTGGCGCCCAGTCGATTTACGGCATCCGGCCGGACCTCACCGTGCTTGGCAAAGTGATCGGCGGTGGCCTGCCGGTTGCGGCTTTCGGCGGACGCGCCGACCTGATGCAGCAGCTGCACGGTGCGCTCGGCGGCGCGCAGGTCGCCGC
>CAZZVZ010000435.1:0-3190 GCA_964657655.1 Gammaproteobacteria bacterium
TGCCCTCGCAGAACCGCCCCAGCACACCACTGCCAGCCGAAAGCGACGGGCAATCCTGACTTTGGCCTAAGTGCTAGTACACAGCGTCATTGACAATTGCTTGCGTTTCACTTGCCAGAGATTGCGCGAAAATGAGCCATGTCGCGCCGCACCACGCTCCACCCTACTTCAAGCTGCAAGCCAGCAGCCCCGCTGTGAATTCCAGCGCACGGTCGCGTCAGGCACGACCCATTCTGAAAAGTCGGGTCAGCGTGGTCACGTCGGACCTGCGCCCTGGCATGTTCGTGGTGGAACTCGACCGCCCGTGGGCTGGGACACCATTCCTGGTGCAAGGATTTCTCGCCACGGAAGAAGGCGACATCGAGGCACTGCGCTCGCTGTGCCTCGAAGTCGTGATTGATCCGCGTCGTTCTGCAGCGGCCGCACTAACCGGGCTGCTCGACCTGTACCAGGTGCCCGAACAACCCTTGGCCCCAGATGAGGCCGAGGATCTGGTGCGCGTGCGATACGTGCAGAATTCACTGTCGCGACCACGTGCCGGTTTTAATGCCGGCTGGGTCGACCTCAAGCGACTGCGCGAAACAGTGTCCAAGGGCTTCATGAGTCTGACTGGCCCGGCCTCGATGGATGGCGCCTGGCGGGCGCGTCAAAAGCGGCTCGGCATCGAGCCCGAGGCGATCGAGGAGGATGAGGCCGTCGCGCTGCCGCGCTTTTCGAGATCCCAGATTCACTACGCTCCGGTCGATGAGCAACCGGATTCACCGCGCAGGTCATTCAAGAAAAACAAACCATCCAACATTGCATGGGAAAAGCGCAAGTCGCGCATGCGTCGCGCGGCGACCAGCGATGATTCTGCGATGGCCGAGCGGCTGGCACGATTTGACCGTCTGATCGATTCACTCAAACCCGATGTCGGCGGCCTGCTGCGTCACCTGATGCCGTCTGGGGCCACACTCGCGCCACTGCGTGCCGTATCGCGCCTGCGTCTGCCCGGGGTCAAGCGGCGCAGCTTGACTCCCGATCAGGCCAGGGACCTCAGCATTCCGAAATATGTCGACCTGGTGGTGTATCGCGACCGGATCGGCATCGAGGCAGAAATTTCCCGTGCCCGTGACGCGATGCGGCTGAGCGAAGACACCCTCGCAAGACTCAAAACGGACGCAGGGCGCGAAGGCGCGCTGCGCGTCGACGGCCTTCCCGGCGTGGTCGATGCACTGGTTGAAAGCGTATCGCGCAACGCCGACGCGATGATCTGGGTCTCGCGCGTGCGTCTGCAGAATTCAACTGCTTACAGTCACGCGATCAAGGTTGCCTCGTATCTGCTGGCGTTTGGCAGACATCTTGGTTTTCCGGCCAGCGAGCTGGCCGAGCTGGCACAAGTCGGCCTGCTGATGGATGTCGGCAAGCTCGAACTCGATCCTCAATTGGTCAACAAGACCGATGCACTCACGGACGAGGAATTCGTCGAGCTGCAGCGTCATGTCGAACTGGGCCTTGATCGCCTCGAGCGCAGCATCGTGCTTCCCAAGGCGGTGATCGAAGGCATCGCACAGCACCATGAGTGGATCGATGGCAGCGGCTACCCATTCGGCCTCTCGGGAGAAGAGATCGGCATCTACGGACGCATGGCTGCGATCGCTGACATGTACGCGGCGTTGACCACACACCGGCCGTATGCACCGACCATGTCGTCCTACGATGCCCTGCAGCTGATGTATGCACGCGCCGACCAGCAGCTGCATGGGCCGCTGGTCGAACAGTTCGTGCGCGCCATCGGGCTGTACCCGGTGGGCTCGCTGGTGTTGCTCAACACCGAAGAAGTCGCCGTCGTGACGGCTCTCGACAAGGTACAAAGACTCGAGCCACGCGTCTTGGTCTTGACCGGCCCCGACAAGAACACGCTCGAGCGACCCTACGAACTCGACCTGGTGAAGAGTCCCAAGGACGAGCGCGGTCAAGCCGTGAAGATTCTAAGAAGCCTGCCGGCCGGCGTGCACAACATCGATTTTCGCAATTACTACATCGCCTGAGCAGCCGATCGCCATGACCGCACTGTTCACGCCGCTGCATGCAAACGAGATGACGGCCGCGCAATTCAGCCGCCACGTCCAGGATTTGTCAAAAGCCGAGCTGGCCGGGCAGCGGCGCCAGCGTTTTGCCATCCTGGTGATTCATCTTGACCGCTCCGATCGGGGTAGCGCACTTGCTGGGCTGGAACGCGCCCGGCTCAGTGGCGACCAGATCCGTCAACGCGTGTCAGACGCATTGCGACCGGCAGACCGGTTCGCGCTGGTCGGCATTGGCGAGATCATGGCGCTGCTGCCTGGCATCGACAGTCAGGCTGTCATCGGCCTGGCCGGCACGCGCCTTATGGCCGCACTCGACCAGCCGGTTTCCATGGCCGGCAAGACCGCGCTGCTGCGGCCGGCGATCGGCTGCGCGTTCTTCCCAGACCACGGCCTCGACACCGAACAGCTGGTGGCCGCTGCCGATGAAGCGTGCTTTCGCGCCCGCACCCTCCCCGGCCGGCTCGATTTCGTGCGCAACGTGGCACAGTCGCTCAATCACAATGTGCTGGTCGACGAGCTTCGTCTGGCGCTTGACAACAACGAACTGGAAGTATGGTTGCAGCCACAGGCGACCTGCGCGACACGCGACTTCATGGCCGCAGAAGCACTGATCCGATGGCCGCGCCCGGCCGGCAAGGATCCGGTGCACGCCGGACTGATCGCACAGATCGCCGAGGACAATGGACTGATGTCGGCCATGACCGATTTCGTCATCAACACCGCGTTACGCCATCTGCGCTTTCTCGACGGGCAGGATATTCGCATCAGCGTCGGCGTCAATCTGTCGGCATCGGTGCTGTCTGACCCTGACCTGCCGCGTCGCGTCGGGCGTGCCCTGTCGATCTGGAATGTGCCGGCGCATCGTCTGACGCTCGAGGTGACCGAGAGCTCCCTGATGCATGACTTCGAAGGTGCTCTGGCAGTGATGCTGGAACTCAAGCGCCTCGGCTGCCGGCTGTCGATCGATGATTTCGGTACCGGCTATTCGTCCCTGTCCTATCTGCGCCGCATGCCGCTTGACGAGCTCAAGATCGACCAGGTGTTCGTGCGCAACATCCTCGAGAGCGCGAGCGATATTCAGATCACCCAGTCTGTCATCGATCTGGCGCACCACTTCGAGC
>CAZZVZ010000436.1:0-3185 GCA_964657655.1 Gammaproteobacteria bacterium
CACGGTAGAACGCCCAGCGTTCGCGACCGGCCGTGACATCTTCAGGTGCCGCAGCCACCACCTCGATCAGGCGTTCGAAGCGGCTGAAGAATGCCGGCGTGCGGCGTGCCAGATTGATCATCACATCATGATGCGGCGTATCGTCCTCAGGTGCGGCGAGGATGATCGGTGTCTCGATTGCTTCTGGCGCTAACACACTGCAATGCGGCAGAAAATCGCTTGGCTGATTGTTCCATAGCGCCTCGTCGAGACTCGCGCTGTAAGCCTCATCGTCACACACCAGCACGACCTTGTGGCCGCTCAGGTAGGCTTTCCTGACCAGCCGGCACACATAGTCGAGCGGGCTGCTCGGCCCGGAATGGAAATCGATGCGCGTCATGGTCGGCACCGAGCAGATGGTCCGGTGCCGATCACGGTCACGCTGCGCGGTTCTTCAAGAACGTGGTCAGAAGACCGACCGGTCGTCCCGTGCCGCCCTTGGCTGCACCACTCTTCCATGCGGTGCCTGCCACATCGAGGTGTGCCCAGCGGTATTTCTTGGTGTAGCGCCACAAGAAGCAGGCTGCAGTGATGGAGCCACCGGGGCGTCCGCCGATATTGGCCATGTCGGCGAAGTTGGATTTGAGCCCGTCCTGGTATTCCTCCTCGAGCGGCATGCGCCAGGCCGGGTCGGCTGCGCTCTTGCTGGCACTCAGCAGTTCACCGGCCAGATCGTCATCCGGAGTGAACAGCCCGGAGTTGATGTGACCGAGCGCGACCACGCAGGCACCTGTCAGCGTGGCGATGTCGACCACTGCGGCAGGCTTGAAGCGTTCCGCGTAGGTCAGTGCATCGGCCAGCACCAGGCGTCCTTCTGCATCGGTGTTCAAGATCTCGATCGTCTGACCCGACATGCTGGTGACGATGTCGCCAGGCTTGGTGGCCGAGCCCGATGGCATGTTTTCGCAGGCCGCGATGATGCCGACCACGTTGAGCTTGAGCTTCATTTCTGCTGCTGCGCGCAGGGTTCCGAGGACTGAGGCGGCGCCGCACATGTCGTACTTCATCTCGTCCATCGAATCACCGGGCTTGAGCGATATGCCACCGGTGTCGAAAGTGATGCCCTTGCCGACCAGCACCACCGGCGCCGCCTTGCCGCTGCCGCCTTGGTACTCCATCACGATGAACTTGGGTGGCTGGTCAGAACCTCGCGTGACTGACAGGAACGAGCCCATCTTGAGCGCCTCGAGCTGCTTGGTGTCGAGCACTGTGACCTTGAACTTGAAGTCGCGTCCAAGTTTCTTGGCGCAGTCGGCAAGATAGGTCGGGGTGCAGACATTGCCTGGCAGATTGCCCAGATCCTTGGCGAGATCGATGCCGTTGGCGAGCGCCAGGCCGTCGGCGATGCCGTCTTCGGCCGCACCACCCGACGCCTTGTCGACGGCAAAGATCACCTTCTTCAAGACAGCGGGCTCTTCTTTCTTGCTTTTCATTGCATCGAAGCGGTACGCCACTTCGCGTGCCGCGAGCACCGCGTGGCGAATGCTGTCTTCCATGGTCGAGCCCTTGACGCTGACCTCGGCGAGCGTCATGACGGCGTCCTTGGCGCCGGTCTGGGCCAGTGCCTTGAAGGCGGATCGGCAAACCTCGCTGAATGCCCGGTCGTCGAGTTCATCGACCTTGCCGAGCGAGACCAGCAGGACGCGATCGGCCTGAATGCCGCCAATGGCATGCAACAGCAGGGTGGAACCGCGCTTTGGCGCCAGGTCACCATTCTTGATCACTGTCGACAACGCACCGTTAGCCGCTGCATCGATCAGGCTCGCGGCCGGAGACAGCTTGCGATCGGCATATGCGCCGATCACGATGCAGCCCGCCTTGAGCTTTTCCGGCGAACCGGCTTTTATGCTAAATTCCATGCGTTTCCCAATCAGGTCGAAGTGTGGCGGGATTATCTTTGATGCGGCCTCTATAAGTCAAAGACGCCGCCTTCTTTCAGCCCGCCGCGGCGCTCCTTCGAACCGATGCACCGATGATTTTTCAACGCTCGCTGGTGCGCGAACTGTCGAACGCGGCCAGCGCGATCTTTATCACCCTCCTGACGATTGTCCTGACGTTCTCGCTGGTCCGGTTACTGGGGCAGGCGGCGGCAGGGCAGGTCGCCAATGAGTCGGTGCTGGCGCTCATTACATTCGCAGCACTGAACAATCTCGCTGTCTTGTTGCAGCTGACCGTGTTTATCGCGGTTTTGCTGGCGCTCACGCGCAGCTATCGCGATTCGGAAATGGTGGTCTGGCTGTCGGCTGGCCTGGGACTTCGGCGCTGGCTCGGCCCGGTCATGAAATTCACCGTGCCGGTGGCCATCCTGGTGGCGGTACTGAGTTTCGTGGTGGCGCCCTGGGCCAACCGCCAGACCAGCGAATTTCGCGCCCGTTTCCAGCAGCGCACCGATGTCGCCCGTGTCGCACCCGGACAGTTTCGCGAGTCTGCCGACGGCACCAAGGTCTATTTCGTCGAGAACGATGGCAAGGGCGGTCTGGTCGGCAACGTGTTTGTGGCTTCGCTGATCAACAATCACCTCGGCCTGATCGTATCGGCCACCGGCACCATGGAAACAGCCGACAACGGCGACCAGTTCCTGGTGATGCTGCACGGCAGGCGCTACGAGGGTATTCCAGGTCAGATCGACTTCAAGCTGATGCAGTTCGACCGCTATGGGGTGCGGATCGAAAATACGCCACCAGTCTTCACGTCGGACGATTCCATGAAAATCCGCTCCACCCTGGAACTGGTGGCACTCAATACACCGCGTGCCATGGGCGAACTGGTATGGCGCGCCGGCCTGCCCCTCTCGGTTCTGTGCCTGGCCTTGCTGGCGATCCCGCTTTCGTTCGTCAATCCGCGTGCCGGGCGCTCGGCCAACCTGATGATCGCGCTGCTGGTCTACTTTACCTACAGCAATGCCCTCACCATCGTTCAGAACTACACCGCCCAGTCGCGCCTGCCGTTTGCCGTGTCGCTCTGGGTGATCCACATCTTTGTCTTCATCATCGCGGTGCTGATGATCATGTGGCGTAATGGCATTCACCGATCGGCTCGCGTGGTCATAAGCGATTTGCTGACGCGCAGAAATGCGCTCCAGCGCACATGAAGATCTCGATCGTCCAGCGTTACCTGGCGCGCGAAATCCTGGTCGCGGTCGCTTT
>CAZZVZ010000437.1:0-3179 GCA_964657655.1 Gammaproteobacteria bacterium
CATGAGCCCGGACGTGGCGCTCGACCCGGCGATCCGCGCGCTCTACCCGTTCTGCCGGCTGACGGGGAACGCGAACGTCTTGGTGATGCCGGGCCTGCACTCGGCGCACATCACGTCGCGCCTGGCGCCGCGGCTTGGCCAGGCGAGCACCATCGGGCCGCTGCTGCTGGCGCTTAGCCTGACCATCACCTCGTACCTTGCCAGTGCCTCGCTTGGTATGGTGAAACGCCCGACTCTGTTTGTCACCACGCTGTTTGACCTGGTGCCGTTCCTTCTCGTGACACTGGCCTATGCCGCGCTGTATGTGTACGTGCCGAACCGAAAGGTGGCATGGCGCGATGCGCTGATCGGTGGGCTGTGCGGCTCGGTCGCATTCGATATCGCCAAGCGCATCTTCGCGACCTACATCGTGCAGTTTCCGACCTATGCACAGATCTATGGCCCGCTCGCCAGCCTGCCGATCTTCTTGCTCTGGGTGTACATCAGCTGGCTCATCACCCTGTCGGGCGCGGTGCTCGCGGCCAGCCTGCCGGCCATGTGGTACCGCGGCTGGAACCGCGGTTTCGTGCCGGGCGGACGCTACGGCGACGCATTGCGCATCCTGCGTGCGCTCTACCAGGCGCGCTACGACAAGGTACCGGGCATGACGGCCGCCAACGCCGCTCTGGAGGCACGCATTGCGATGGAGCACGCAGAGGGGTTGCTGGAGGAAATGGAATCTGACGGCCTCATCATTCGCACGCGACCGGTGGCGCGTACCGGTGCCACCCAGCCCGCCGATGAAGATCTGTGGATGTTCACGGCCGACCCCAAGGTGGTGCGCTTTGAGCGCGTACATCGCCTTTTTGCCTTCAATGGAGATGCCGTGGCGCGTCTTGGCTTCGCAGCAGGCGATCCTCTTGCCGTGCTGGTGTCACGGACCAGCACTGATACGCTGCAGATGACGCTCGAAGAAGGTTTCGAGACAGCGCGCGAGCGCTAGAACGTGACACGCCCGAGCAGCATGTCGCGGTACATCAGCCAGTCACAGGCCAGGCTCCAGAGCGGGTAAGTGAAGGTGGCGGGGCGGTTCTTCTCGAACACGAAGTGGCCGACCCAGGCTGCCCCATAACCGCAAAACAGCGCGCCCAGCAGCCACCAGCCGCTCAAGGTGACGAACAACATGACAAGGCACAAGATGACACCGGTCGATCCGAGGAAGTGCAGTCTGCGGCACATGCGATTGCTGTGCTCGCTCAGGTAGAACGGATAGAACTCGGCAAAGCTTGCAATCTTCGATGTTGTCATGGCTTCTTCCGGGTGATCTGCGTTACGGCTCGCTCAGGAATGAATGGAGCGCATCGAGCAGCTGGTCTGGCGCTTCAGACATCAGGGCGTGCCCCACGCCGGGAAGCTTGACGATGCGGTGACGTTCGATCATTCCGGCCAATTCCGAGCCGCTCTTGGGCGGTGTCATGAGGTCGCGCTCGCCCAGTACCGCGAGTACCGGACAGTGCACTGCGCGCGCTGCAGCGTGGCCGTTGGCGTAGTTGTGGCAGGCGTTGAAATCGTTGAGCAGGACACCCTTGCGCTGGCGTTGCATCAGGCGCTTGTTGCCCCACACGATGTTGAAACCGGGACCCGGGTTGGAGGGTTTGTGGGAAAACCCGCCGTCTGCCGAGCTGTGCGACCAGAGATTGATCATGTCGATGGCACGCTCTTCGTCTGAGGCGGCCGCCTCGAGCAGGGCAGCGGACACCTGCATTGGAAAGGCGGTGGCCACCAGTGCGACCTTGGTGATGCCATGCGTGGCGCGTGCTGCGGCTTCAAGGGCAATCAAGGAGCCCATGCTGTGTCCGACCAGACTGGCGTTGCTGACATTGCACGCTGCCAGTACTTCGAGCACCCAGTCGGCCAGCGCCTCGACCGAGGCGAGCGCAGGTGCGGCGCTGCGCCCGTGGCCGGGAAGATCCAGCGCCAGCACGGAAAATCCGTGATGCGCCAGGTAACGTGACTGCAAGATCCAGACGCTGTGGTCGTGCTGCGCGCCGTGCAGGAACACGACGCACGGCCGTGACGCGTCAAACGCCCGACCGCCGGTATAGGCGTACACCTCTTTTCCTTGCAGTTGCAGTTTCAAGCTCTGGCCCTGGACGCGCCTGCGCGCTCGGCGGCCTTCAATGCGGCGAGCAGATCGCGCTCCAGATCGTCCTTGTCTTCCAGGCCCACCGATAGCCGGATGGTGCCAGGACCGATCCCGGCCACGGCCAGGTCCGCATCGGGAACGCGCAGATGGGTGGTCGACGCTGGATGAATCACCAGCGAGCGCGCATCGCCGACATTGGCCAGATGAGAGAAGATCTTGAGCGTCTCGACAAAGCGCTGACCCTGCGCGCGTGTGCCCTTGAGCGAAAAACTGAAGACCGCGCCCGCGCCGCGCGGCAAGAGCCGCTTGCACAGCTCATAGTCCGGGTGTTCAGGCAATTCGGGGTAGGCGATTGATTCGACCATCGGGTGATGGCGCAACAGCTCGACCACGTAGCGCGTGTTCTCGACATGGCGTGCCATGCGCAAGGGCAGGGTCTCGAGGCCCTGCAGCAATGCGAAAGCGGTATGCGGACTCATGCAGGCGCCGAAATCACGCAGGCCTTCGCGGCGCGCTCTCAGGGCAAAGGGCGCCACGCTCGACTCCTCTGCGAACACCATGCCATTGAAGCCGGCATAGGGTTTCACGAGTTCGCCGAAGTGCCCGGTCTTGTCGTGTGCTGCGACCCAGTCGAAGGCGCCGCTGTCGACCACCACGCCGCCGATGGCGATGCCATGGCCGCCGATGAACTTGGTGGCGGAATGCATGATCAGATCAGCGCCGTGCGCGAACGGCTGCAGCAGCCAGGGCGTGGTGAAGGTGCTGTCGACCATCAGCGGCAGACCAGCCTCATGCGCGATGGCCGCCACCTGCGCCACATCGAGCACGTCAAGGCCGGGGTTGCCAAGCGTCTCGCCGAACAGCAGGCGCGTATTGGGCTGAATCGCGTCGTGCCAGGCATTCAGATCCCGCGGGTCGACAAAGGTGGTCTCGATGCCAAAGCGCGGCATGGTGTAGGCCAGCATGTTGTGCGAGCCGCCGTACAGGGCGCGGCTCGCGACGATATGCGAACCGGCACCGCAAATGGTAGCGACTGCAAGGTGCAGTGCAGCCT
>CAZZVZ010000438.1:0-3170 GCA_964657655.1 Gammaproteobacteria bacterium
ACTTTACCCGTCATGTTCCCGTTCCTCACAATACCGTCCCCGCGGCGACCTGCGCCTGGTCCGCGATCGGTCCCAAAGCCAAGCTCGGCAGGAACGTGAGCCCACCCACGATCACGATGATCCCGATCAACAGCCCCACCCACAGCAGCCCGGCGACGCCCACAGCGAAGTAGGCGCCTCGCCAGCCGTAGTCCTGGCTGATCCAGCCGGCCAGCGTAAACGCGACCAGGGTCGCGATCGGTGGTCCGGCGCCGAGTACGCCCATGGCACGTGAGCGGCTCTTTTTCGGGAAGTAATCGGAAATCACGGACGTGCCCGACGGCAACACGGCAGCCTCACCGATGGCCAGGCCGATGCGGGCAGCAGCCAGCTGAAAGGTGCTCTGCGCAAGACCGGTGAGCGCCGTGATGAGGCTGTAGCACGCAAGGCCAAGCACGATGATGCGCTTGCGGCTGACGCGGTCGGCCAGCCGCGACAGCGGCAGACCGGCCAACGCGTAGGTGACAGCGAAGCCGAGACTGCCGATCAGGCCCAGTACAGTATCCGACAGCCCGAACTCCTTCTTGATGGGTTGCAGCATCAGTCCAAAGATGGAACGATCGACGATGCTGATGCCGTAGATCAGGGTGATCAGAATCAGCGACCAGACGCGCGATAAAGGAATCGGCGCTGGTTGGTCCGACGCGCTCAGCTGTACGAAGTCGGTACTCATGCGGTCTCCAGATTGTTTGATTGCCCAGCGCAGAGTTGTGCCCCGGGCAAGGCTGTCAATTCGATGGCGCCGTGGTGCGCATTCCCTTGACAGCCTCGAAGGGGCGGATGTCGAAGGTCGAGCTGCGGCCTGCCTGCACCGGGATCCCGCAGCGCCCCCCGTTGAAATAATTCATCTCGGCCGGGACCGACCGAAAGCCTTTCGGTGCTTCAAGCCACAGCCGCAGCAGATGGCGCATCTCATCGGGATGCTCTGCATCGACAAAACGGTGGCGCGCGTGCAGCACGCAAAGGTTATTCACGAGAACCAGGTCGCCTTCAGCGAGTCTGAACGTCACCTGGTTGTGTGGATCACCTGCGATCGAATCGAACAGGTCCATGGCCGCGATCTGGCGGTCCGTCAATGCAAGGCCGAGCGCCTTGTGACCCGCAACGATGGTGGGCCGCACGTAACGGCAATCGAGCTGGCCGTTCGACAAGGCGAACACCGGCACCAGATAGTCTGTGACTTCGGGATCTTCAGGTCGTCCCTCGCCGTAGCGGTGAACATGAAAGCCCTCGAACAGCGCCTCGAGCAGATCGGCGTCGCGCTCGAGCATCTGGTTGTAGACGGTGCTCGCGCTGGTCAGCAGGCTGTCACCGCCCGACATGGCCGCGCGCAGGCACGCGAGGCCGATCATGTCCGAGACAGGATCGGTGTGAAGCGAGAGTTCGCGGTTGGTCTTGAACTGACGCGGTGAGGCTTCGCCGCGCGTCACATCCATCACGTCACAGATGCGCTGCCCCTCGATGGTCTGCGACACGTGGTTGCCAAAGTGCAAGCCAATACCCCACGTCGCCAGGCGGGAACGCTGTTTCGACCAGCCGTGAAAGGGCAGGCCACGCAGCAGTCCGAAGCCGCGGCCCGAGCGCAGCTGTTGGTTGAGCGTTGCAAAAAGAGGTTGCCAACTCGGTAGTCTGAAGTCATCGATCGAGGTGGCTTCGAAGCCATCTCCACGCGCCTCTATTGCAACGCAACAGTCCAAGAGCTCTGCGCGCTGTGACGCATCGCATTGGTACGTGAACGCATCTGTCGACGGGAAATCATCGCGACGCCAGGCTGATGCATCATCGATACGGGTGCGCACATCCGCCATCGATTGTCTCCATATTGTTGATCTGTCAACAAATGGTAGGCGCAAGCAAAACCGTGTGTCAAGCCGGGTGTCTGCTAGCTTGCGTCTTCGCTGATCAGCCGCGCTTGCAGCTTCTGGAGCGCCCTGAAGAGGACGGTTCTTTCCTCGGCATCCAGCGCTGAAAGCAGGTCGACCTGCCGGGCACGCGCTTCAGGAAGAATCTTGCGATAGGTTGCCTGTCCCCGAGGCGTGACCTGGACGATCACTTTCTTCTTGTTGGTCGGATCTGTTCTGGTTTCGACCAGGCTCTTGGTCTTCATGGTCGCAATGGTGCGACTGACCAGAGCCTTGTCATAGCTTGAGATTCTCAACAGCTCACCGAAATTGATTGGCGAAAAGCGCACCAGAGCGCCGAGGGTACGCCATTCGGGCACACTCAAGTCATAGTTCTCTGCGTAATAGCGGGTGAGGTTGCGCTGTACGGCGCCCGCTAAACGGGTCAGTCGAAAGCTAAGAAAATCTTCCAGGGCCAGGGTATCGCGAGCCGCTTCAAGATTGGACCAGGTGCATTCGCCCGCAACAGCGGCTTCTTGTCGTGCGAAGGCTGCAAGCTTCGGAGCGCTGTTTTTTTTCTGCATATCTGATTATGAATGAACCCGTCGCAACGAGTGGCCTGATCCTGAACGTCCTGAACAAACAGGTCGGCCGAGCTTGGTTGCCCAGTGCTCAGCGGGCTCAATCAAACAGCACGCACGTCGTCAAAGACTCACGCTATTGCGCATTCGCCCATGCAGCGACCTGTTGAAAAGATCCGGGCCGGCTCCATACGCGCTCATCCACATCGGTTCCGATGTGTTGCAGGGCTGACCTCGCAGCATCCCTGTCAGCCGCCGTGGCTGCAAGATAGAGGTACACGTTCCAATTATAGTTACCCATACCAAAACGCTTCTCTCGTGTTGCGTAGGCGTCCTTGACAGACGGCCAGGTCATGCCGCTTCCTCGAAAAAGGTCATATCTGCTGTATTGCTGGAACAGCCTTTCAACCGCGTACGAGTAGGCAATCTTTCCGTCATCGCCACCGGAGAATAGCAGCAGGGATGTTAGATATGCGGACAGTTCTCCGGGCTCGCCGAACCACTTCTCCTGCAGAATGTCGGCACGGTTTGCATAAGAAAAGAACCAGCGCGGATACTCTTTGGTCACTTCCGAATAGATGGAATCCAGTTCTTTCCGAGCTGACGAGGACGAACGCGCAATGGTTGTCCTGATGCCATAAATCTGTGGATCTTTGTCATGCTTCACCGCGTTCACATATGAGGCAGCTTCGGCGAGCCGATCCTCCCA
>CAZZVZ010000439.1:0-3163 GCA_964657655.1 Gammaproteobacteria bacterium
CGGATCAAATTTGATCACCATGTCCGAGCCCTTGTCGGTGACCCAGATGTTGTCCTCTGCATCGACCTTGACGGCATGGGCGAACGACCAGGCATACAGGTTCTTGCCGATCTCGCGGATGAAATTGCCGTTTGCGTCGAACTCGAGCAGTTGCGCTGCGGCCGATGCAAACGCCGGACCGTTGCCGCCGCCGCTGGTGCGCGTGAACACGAAAATATGCCCCTTGGAATTGACAGCAACGCCCGAGGCTTCGCCGAGATACATGTTCTCGGGCAGCTTGATCGCGTTGGGAACTGATTCGAAGGGAATCTGCGGCACGGCCTGCGCCATGGCCGTCTGGCCGAGCAGCAGGGAACACGACAGCAAGAGCACTTTCATTCATCGTCTCCTCGTTTGTTATTGACCTCAGTCTAGCCCGGTCGCGCCGATCGCGCAGCAACCGGCTCAGGCGAAATCATGGGAGGAGTAAGCTACGCTTTTGCCGCAGTTTTTCCACTCCCATGACCGCCAACAATCCGCCGTATTCCTTCACCTTCTCCAAGCGCGCCCAGGGTCTCACCAGTTCAGTGATCCGCGAGATCCTGAAGGTCACGCAGCAGCCTGACGTGATCTCTTTCGCAGGTGGTATTCCATCACCGCTGAGCTTTCCCGTGGACGCATTTCGCGCCTCGTTCGACCGGGTGCTGGTTGAAAGCGGTCACAACGCATTGCAGTACGGTCCGACCGAAGGTTTCGGCCCGCTGCGCGCCTGGGTGGCGAACTCGCTGTCGACGCCGGGCGATGTGGTCTCGACCGACGAAATTCTGATTGTCTCGGGATCGCAGCAGGGCCTCGATCTGCTCGGCAAGGTGCTGATCGATGAAGGCAGCACGGTGCTGATGGAAAGTCCGACCTATCTTGGTGCGATCCAGTCGTTCAGTCTGTTTCAGCCGAGTTTCGTGTCGGTACCGACTGATGACGACGGTCTCATTCCCGAGCGCGTCGATGCCGCGCTGTGCAAGGGCGCGCGCCTGATCTACACCTTGCCGAATTTCCAGAATCCGACCGGCCGTACGCTTTCTGCGGCGCGTCGCGTGGAGCTGGTCGAGCGCAGTGCGCGTTTCGGGCTGCCCCTGATCGAAGATGACCCGTATGGCGAGCTGCGCTATCGCGGCCAGGCAGAGCAGAGTCTCTACAGCCTTGGTCGCAAGGTCGGCGCTCCCGTGATTCGCCTCGGATCGTTCTCCAAGGTGCTCTCGCCAGGGCTGCGCCTTGGTTACATCGCAGCACCCCGGCAGCTGATCTCGAAGCTGGTGCAGGCCAAGCAGGCTTCTGACCTGCACACCTCGAGCATCGCCCAGATGGTGGTGCATGACATCGTCAAGGACAATTTCCTCGAGACCCATCTGCCAGGTATCAGGACTCTATACCGCAACCAGTGCGACGCCATGCTGGCTTCGCTGGAACGGCATTTCCCGCGTTCGGCCAGCTGGACCCACCCGGAAGGCGGCATGTTCTTGTGGATCACTCTGCCGGATTCCTTCGACACCCAGCACCTGCTCGATCAGGCGGTGGCCGAGAAGGTCGCCTTCGTGCCGGGCGCGCCGTTTTATGCCAGCAACACCCGTCACAACGCCATGCGACTGTGCTTCGTGACAGTCTCTCCCGAGCAGATCGAGACTGGCATCAGTCGGCTTGGCCATCTGATCGAGAGCATCGAGAACAGCAAGGCACGCGCTGCGTGAGCCGGCCCATCGGCTCTTCGTGATGCCCTGAGGGTGCCTCACGGCGCGGCTTTATCATCAGGCATGTGGTCGGCGCATCCCGTTTGCGTCGCGCACGGCGCAATGCAGCGCCGCATCAGCGCCAAACAGAGTTCCAGGAGACAAGAAAAATGGCAGAACAACGCACCCAGCTGCAAGTCCAGTCGAAGATCACCAGTGCTGCAAAGCTCGAACTGTTTCTGGCAAGGGTGGCGGTACCGCCCCCCAAGAGCAACGAAGTTCTGGTGCAGATCGAGGCGACGCCGATCAATCCTTCCGATCTCGGCCTGCTGCTCGGCCCGGCCGACATGAACACCGCAGTGGTCAAACAGGTGGACGGCCTGCCCCACCTGAGCGCCGAAGTGCCGGCTGCGGCACTCGGCGGCCTTGCCGCACGCCTCGACCAGGCCCTGCCGGTCGGCAACGAAGGCGCGGGCATGGTCATCGAGACTGGCGACGCACCCGAGGCGCGCGCACTGATGGGAAAGCGTGTGGCCCTTCTGGGCGGCGAGATGTACAGCCAGTACCGTGCGGTGCCGGCCGAGCAGTGCCTCGAGCTGCCGTCTGGGGCCAGTGCTGCCGATGGCGCATCGAGCTTCGTCAATCCCATGACCGCGCTCGGAATGGTCGAGACCATGCGCATGGAGGGCCACCACGCTCTGGTCCATACGGCTGCCGCATCCAATCTCGGCCAGATGCTGCATCGGGTCTGCCAGAAGGACAACATCGCGCTGGTCAACATCGTGCGTTCGCCCGAACAGGTGGCGCTGCTCAAGGGTCTCGGCGCCAGGTACGTGATCGACAGCCAGGCCGCTGAATTCACCGAGCTTCTGACAGCGGCACTCGAAGAGACTGGCGCTACGCTGGCGTTCGACGCGACCGGCGGCGGCCAGCTGGCCAGCCAGATCCTCAACTGCATGGAAGCAGCGCTGGCCAAGAAGGCAACCAGCTACAGCCGTTACGGCACCAGCACCCACAAACAGGTGTATCTGTATGGCTCGCTCGACACGCGTCCCACCGAGATCAGGCGCAGCTTTGGCATGGCATGGGGTGTCGGTGGCTGGCTGGTGTTCCCGTTCATCCAGAAGCTCGGCCGCGAGGGTGCCGCGCGCATCAGGGCGCGCGTGGTGGCCGAACTGACCACCACCTTCGCCAGCAGCTACGCAGGAGAACTGTCGCTCAGGCAGTTGTTCGAGCCGGCCAATATTGCGCTCTACGCGCAGCGCTCGACCGGCAAGAAATATCTGATCGTGCCGAACAAAGACTGACGGTGTAGATCCAGGCCTTGAAGCACGCCGGCGCGCACGACCTCGACCAGCTCGAAGATCTGCTGCTCCTGCTGCGCCAGATTCCGGCGTTGCGCGAACGCTCGCGCGGCGTGTTCTATTTCAAGTCGAGGGCATTTCTGCATTTCCACGGCG
>CAZZVZ010000440.1:0-3152 GCA_964657655.1 Gammaproteobacteria bacterium
CGCGCATCCTGCAGCAGGCGCTGGCGCGCGCTCGACAGGGCCGCGTCGCGTTCGCGCAGGTCGTTGGACATCTGCAGCACGAACCACGCGATCCAGCTGGCGCCGATCACGAAATTGGCCCACATGCCAAGCAGGTGATAGTCGACTGCGAGTGAAGAGCCGTGCGCCATCGCGCCGCCCAGCAGCATCGGTGACGTGCTGCTGACCACCAGCGGCATGTAGAAAAAGCCGAGCAAGGTATAGCCTGCCAGGGAAAAGCCCGACAGCAGCCAGACATAAGCGCCGGGCAGCGCTGCGGCGGCGACCGCCAGGATCGGCAGGTAGAACGACACGAACGGATTGGTGGCGCCGCCTGTGAAATAAAGCAGCAGCGAGAGCGCCACCAGATCGATGAAGAACTGGCCGAAAATCTCGAGGATGGTGACCGGTTGCACGCGACGCAGACGCAGCCAGGTGACGCCGTTGAAAATGCCGAGCAGCAGCACGATGGCGCTGATCGGTGCCAGCGGCAGCGCGATGTGCAAGCCCCACTCGGTGATCGCGATCACGCTGGCCTGGCCGACCAGGGCGAGGTTGCGCATCACCCACAGGCGCTGCAGGTGGTCACGCGGGGTCAGATGGGAGCTGCGGGACTTGCGCATCATGGTCTGAGGGTAAACCTGCTGTCGGCTGGGACGCTGCGACACGGTGCCGCTCGCAGGCACCGGCCGATCTCTGCAGAGGGGGTCATAATGCCGCATTCCCTCCTGCTTCCATTGCCCATGTCTTGCAGCAGATCATTTTCATGCGGACCATTTTCCCTGATGCCGCTGTGGTGCGGTACAGCAGCGCTGGCGCTGTCGGCCGCCGCATTTGGCGCGCCGCCGCCGGCGGTCTCGATTTCCGACGCCTGGTCACGTGCCACTGTGCAGGGGCAGCCGACCGGCTCTGCCTTCATGACCATCAAGGCCAACCGCGATGTCGAAATTGTGGGCGTTTCGAGCGCGGTCGCCAGCACCACGCAGCTGCACGAGATGAGCATGAATGGCAGCACCATGACGATGCGTCAGATGGAATCGCTGCCAATCAAGCAGGGTCAGAGCGTGACGCTGTCACCCGGCGGCATGCACGTCATGATGTTCGGACTCAAGTCGACGCTGCATCCGGGGGACCACTTCCCGGTCATCGTGTCAGTGAAACTGCCCGATCAGACGGTTGAGGCAGAAACGGTCCAGGTCGAAGTGCGACCCCTCGGCCAGTAGCCGGCTAGAACCCAAAGCCCTCGACGCGCAGCGCAAGCAGTGCCTCGACCTGCTTGGGTGAGGTCGGCTTCAACAGGAAATAATCGAACTCCGCCTCTTGACCTGGCGTGGCGTAGTTGCGGGCGGGCTCGCCCGTGACGGCGATCAGACACCCCGGACGCAGCGACTGCAGGGCACGCATCTTGGCTGCCACCTCGAAGCCGTTCTTGCCGTCCATGCGGATATCGAGGATTGCGGCTTCCGGCCGGAATGCGTGCGCCAGGCCCAGTGCGGCGTCGCCGTCATAGGCGGTTTCGACTTCGTGACCGGCCAATCTCAAGCTGATCGACAAAGCGTCGGCCGCGCTGCTGTCGTCATCGGCAATCAATACCTTCAAGGACTACTCCTTCGATGGGACCAGCCGGCACCCCAGGGAGCGTGCACCGACATCATGCCGCTATCGAGCAACCAGCGACACGGGCGCAAACGGACTAGCCGCCGCGCCATAGACACTCGGTACCCCGTCGATATGCGCCAGGATCGCAAGGGGGGAAGCAGGCTTCAGGAAGTAGTGTTCGAACAGGTCGTCCTGGGCGTTGGCGACCAGCGATTCGGCGCGCTCGCCCGTCAGGGCAATCATGCGCAACGCTCTGGTGTCCGGATTCTCCCTGAGTTGCCTTGCAACCTTGAAACCGTCGATGTCGGGCATTCGAATGTCGACCACTGCGCAGTCAGGTGCAAACTGACCTGCACGCAGGCATGCCGAGGTGCCGTCGTAGACCGTTTCGGTCTGGTGACCGTTGAGCGTCAGGAAGGCGGAAAGGGCGTCTGCGGTCTCACGATTGTCATCGACGACGAGAATCCTCATGATCTTGGCCGGGAAAAGTTAGGGAGTACTTCGCAGTTAGCACAGGCCGTGCCAATCTGGTGCGCCGCACTAAAGGTCAATATAGATCAAGGCTTTGCATGGCGCGACGCAGGAGCACCATCTCGCGTTTGAAATTGGTGCATGCATCACACGCCAACAGGTGCAGGTACAGGCGAAAGCGGGCCACGGGTGGCAGTGTCCTGTCCATCCCTTCGATCACGAGCCGGTGTGCCTGGTGACAGCGTTTGATCATGTTGTTAGGTCGGGGCGCCTGCGAACCAATTCAACTGCAGGCATTCGCGCAGCCGCATGCGTGCGCGATACAGCATCACCCATGCATTGGACGTGGAGATCTGCATTTCCTTACAGATCTCATCGGTTTCGAACTCGAGCCACTCGCGCATCATGAAAATCCGGGCGATATTGGCCGGCAGCTGGTCGACGCAGACCTGCAGCACCTCGAAAAACTCACGCTGTTCGAACACCCGGTCGGGATTGCCCCAGTCGCGTGGTGGGTCGCGCCAGTGACCGTCTGGCAGGAACAAGGCGTCAAAGGCCTCTTCGTCGCTCTGATCGTCGGCGGGAGAGATCTGCATCTCGCGCTTGACGTGGCGCAGCTGGTCGATGATCTTGTGCTTCAGGATGCCAGTGACGTAGGTCTTGAGGGAAGACTTGCCGGCAAAGGCCGCCGGCTTCTCGAGTACCGCGATGATGGTCTCGGACACGGCATCTTCGGCCCACTCGTTGTTGCGCAGCTGCAGGCGGGCGAAACCGAGCAGTGCCGGTCGCAGTTCGGCCAGTTTCTCGGCCAGTTCCTGTGGAGTGTTCTGTTGCACGTTTTGCACCAGCAGCAATCTAAGGGTTTGTTCCCTGCGAAGCAACACGCACATGTGCCGCGCATGCTGCGATGCGGTTAAAATGCCGCACCTGTTTGCAAGGACCCGAGCCAATGGCAACGCCGTTTGACACCGCCGCAATGAGCCCCGCGGTGAAAGCCAACATCCTGTCGGAGGCGCTGCCGTATATCCGGCGTTTTCATGGCAAGACGATTGTCATCAAGTACG
>CAZZVZ010000441.1:0-3125 GCA_964657655.1 Gammaproteobacteria bacterium
TTATTGCGCTGTGACACCACCGCCAGCGGCGCGTCGTTGCCCATCGAGCCGATCGCCTCTTCTCCATTCACGGCCATTGGCGCCATCAGGAGGCGCACATCCTCCTGGGTATAGCCAAACGCCTGCTGGCGATCGAGCAGGGGCAACAGCGAAGTTTCTTCGGCGCCGGCCAGCGGCTCACCGAGCTGCAACTCGTCGAGCTTGACGCGGATGCGACTGATCCACTCGCGATAGGGCCGCGCGTTGGCGAGCGCATTCTTGAGTTCTGCATCATCGATGATGCGTCCGGCCTCGGTGTCGATCAGGAACATCTTGCCTGGCTGCAGCCGCCACTTCTTGACGATTCGAGCCTCGGGGATCGGCAGCACCCCAGCCTCCGATGCCATCACCACCAGGTCATCGTCGGTCACCAGGTAGCGTGCTGGCCTGAGCCCGTTGCGGTCGAGCGTGGCGCCGATCTGGCGCCCGTCTGTAAAGGCGATCGAAGCCGGTCCGTCCCATGGCTCCATCATGGCTGCGTGGAATTCATAAAACGCGCGCCGGTTTTCATCCATCTGGGTATGCTGCTCCCAGGCTTCTGGAATCATCATCATCATGGCGTGGGCGATCGGAAAACCGCCCATCACCAGCATCTCGAGACAGTTATCGAACGAGGCGGTGTCTGATTGCCCGGGATAGATCAGTGGCCAGATCTTGTTCAGATCCTGACCCAGGACTGGCGACGAAATTGCCTGCTGGCGAGCGTTGATCCAGTTGACGTTGCCCTTGACCGTGTTGATCTCGCCGTTGTGGGCCAGCAGGCGGTAAGGATGCGCCAGCTCCCAGCTTGGAAAGGTGTTGGTCGAAAAACGCTGGTGCACCATGGCAAGGGCACTGACCACACGCTGGTCGGCCAGGTCGCGATAGTAGCGTCCCACCTGATCGGCCAGCAGCAGCCCTTTGTAGACGATGGTGCGTGCCGACATCGACGGCACGAAGAATTCCTTGCCGTGCGCCAGCTTCAAGGCCTGGATCGCATGACCGGACGATTTGCGGATGATGTAGAGCTTGCGTTCCAGGGCGTCGGTCACCATCACGTCCGGACCACGGCCGATGAAGACCTGGCGAATCACCGGTTCCTTGGCGCGCACCGTCGGTGACATCGGCATCTCGGCATCGACCGGCACGTCGCGCCATCCCAGAAGGATTTGTCCCTCAGCGCGCACGGCACGTTCGATTTCTTGCTCACACGCCATGCGTGAGGCGTGTTCTTTGGGCAGAAACACCATGCCGACGCCGTATTCGCCAGCAGGAGGCAGGGCGATCCCTTGCTGCTGCAATTCACCGCGCAAATACGCGTCAGGGATCTGGATCAGGATGCCGGCACCGTCGCCCATCAGCGGGTCTGCGCCGACCGCGCCGCGGTGATCGAGGTTTTTCAGGATTAACAGCGCCTGCTGGATCAGGTCATGGCTCTTCTTGCCCTTGATATGCGCGACAAAGCCGACGCCGCAGGCGTCGTGCTCGGAGTTCGGCGAATACAGGCCCTGGGCGACAGGTGCGTCACCGGGCAATAGGGGATCTAAAGACATTGCATTCTCCGGCGCAGGGCATGGTCAGGGCAAACCGAGCACAAAGAGTAATGCAGTGCAGCAGGCAGCACAACAACAAATTTGCTTGATGCGTCCCTAATTAAGACAGGCCGGCAGATGTGCCTCCGATAAACGGGGACATATCAATCTCCGGCACGCTCGGCGGTGGGTCGACCGCGCTTTTTCGAACTCGGGCGACGACTGCCGATCTGGCTCAGGCTTTCGAGAAATTCGCTCGGGCCGATGGCCCAGCCGGCCTGGACATGCTTCCAGAGCATGTCCTCGCGCTGCGCATCGGCGCGTTCTTCGAGACGCCCCTGATAGACGCGCTGGCGTTCAAAAGGGGTGTTGCCCAGACGCCAGTATTCCCGATGGTCGGTAAGTGGTAACTCACCTGCCAGACCCGTGTGCTGGCGGTAGGAGCTCCAGGGGTAGTGCGCCGGGTCGGTCACAAGTCCGGCGCGGAGCGGGGCGTTTTCCACCGCCGCCATGGCATCGATCAACCAGGATTGGGGCTCGAGCACGGTGGAACGGTAGCGCCCGTCCCACAGCGTTCCGGACCGCTTGTGACGCCGGTTGAAGGGCGCCACGTAGCTTCTGGCAATACCCTGCATGGTGGCTGAAAGCGCGCTGATCTCCTGCCCGGTGGCAAGCAGTCGCAAGTCGCCTGGCAGAATGGCAAAGGCATGCAGCTCTAGCCCTGACTGTTGTGCTGCGGCGATCACGGCGCGCATCAAGAGTTCGGCATCACCGTCGTTTCGGATCAGCTGTTCGCCGGGCACCACGCGCTGCAAGGCAAGGATTGGCAGGCCCGGAGCAAAAAGACGTGCGAGTCTGGCCACCTCAGATCACAGCTCGGCGACCGCGAACAGGCGCCGGTGTTCGCGGATCGCGTAGCGGTCCGTCATGCCAGCGATGTAATCGGCAATGGCGCGCAGCTTGTCGTGTCCCGCGCGTTGCTGGTGGTCGCTCGGTAACAGGCTCGGCTGGCTGGCGAAGGCCTGGAACAGTTCCGTCACGATGCGCCTGGCTTTGTGCGTCATGCGCTCAACCTGGTAGTGGCGGTACAGGTTGTCGCGCAGGAAGCGCTTGAGGTGATCTGCTTCAGCGCGAACCGAGCCGCTAAAGGTGATCAGCGGCTTGCTGCTTCTGACGGCATCGAGCGAATCGACACGGGCCGCTGCAATATTGGCGCGGCTGGTGTCAATCACGTCGACAATCAATTCATTGATCATGCGCCGCACCGTCTCGAGAATGAGGCGTCTTTCCACCAGCCCGGGAAATTCGCTTTCGACTTCGGCGGCGTGGCGTGCGAACAGACCGATTTCCATCAGCTGCTCGAGCTTGAGCAGACCTGAGCGCAGGCCATCGTCGATGTCGTGATTGTTGTATGCGATCTCGTCGGCCAGATTGGCCAGCTGGGCCTCGAGTGAGGGCTGCTGGCGCTTGATGAAGCGTTCGCCCACGTCGCCTAGCAACCTGGCGTTCTTCAGGGAGCAGTGCTTGAGAATCCCTTCGCGTGTCTCGAAACAAAGATTGAGCCCATCAAAGCCG